>JACXUX010000419.1 GCA_014763725.1 Rhodobacterales bacterium | reverse complement strand
GGGGGCGATCAACGGCCTGCTGATCGCGGGGTTCGGGCTGCCCACGCTGATCGTCACGCTGGGCACGCTGTCGATCTTTCGCGGCTTCATGCTGACCTTCATCGGGCAGAAGCAGATCACCACCCTGCCGCCCGGCATGCGCGACTTCGGCCGCATGATGCTGGTGCGCGGCACCAATGCCGACGGGTCGTTCTACAACCTGCACGGCGCCTTTGCGGTGACGGTGGCGGTGGTGGTGGTGACCTGGGCGCTGTTGCACCGCACCATGCTGGGCCGGCAGATCTATGCCATCGGCGGCTCGGTCGAAAGCGCCCGCCGCATCGGCATCAACGTGCGCGGGGTGCAGTTCTTCGTCTATGTCTACGTGGGCATGCTGGCCGGGCTGGCGGGCGTGATCCATGCCAGCATGGCGCGGGTGGCCAATCCCTTCGACCTGGTGGGGCTGGAGCTGTCGGTGATCGCGGCGGTCGTGCTGGGCGGGGCGCGGCTGGCGGGCGGGCACGGCACGCTGACGGGCACGGTGCTGGGCGTGGCGCTGATCGTTCTGGTGCGCAACAGCCTGATCGTGCTGGGCATCCCGTCGACCTGGCAGTCGGTCACGATCGGGGCGCTGATCCTGCTGGGCACCGGCCTGCCCGCCTGGCAGGCCCGCCGCGCCGCCGCGCGCGCCGCATGACGGGAGAGATGCCATGACCCAGACCACCCGGGCCCCGCTGCGGCGCCTGCTGTCCAGCCCCGAGGGGCGGCTGGCCGTCATTGCCGCGGTGATCTTCGTCACCATGTCGGCGCTGTCGCCCGACCGGTTCCTGAGCCTGCAGAACATGACCTCGATGGCGTTCCAGTTCCCGGAATTCGCCATCCTGGCGCTGGCCATGACGCTGACCATGCTGACCGGGGGCATCGACCTGTCGGTGGTGGGGATCGCCAACCTGTCGGCCATCGTGGCCGCGCTGATCCTGACGCGGCTGACCGGGTCGCCCGACGGGGCGGCGGTGTTCCTGGGGGCCATGGCGGCCTCGCTGGCGGTGGGCATGGTGGCGGGGCTGTTCAACGGCCTGCTGGTGGCCAGGCTGGGGCTGCCGCCCATCCTGGCCACGCTGGGGTCGGGGCTGATCTTCACCGGGCTGGCCATCGCGCTGACCGGGGGATCGGCGGTGATGGGCCTGCCCCCGGCCGCGGCCTGGATCGGCAATTCGACCGTGCTGGGCGTGCCGGCGCCGCTGATCCTGTTCGGGGCGCTGGCGGTCGGGCTGTCGCTGGTGCTGACGCGCACGGCCTTTGGCGTCAAGGTGCGGATGTTCGGCGCCAACCCCCTGGCCGCGCGCTATGCCGCCATCGACATCGACGCCATGCTGATCCGGGTCTATGTCGCCTCGGGCGGGCTGGCCGCCATCGCGGGCCTGGTGGTGATGAGCCGGGCGAATTCGGCCAAGGCCGACTACGGGTCCAGCTATCTGCTGCTGGCCGTGCTGATCGCGGTGCTGGGGGGCGTGAACCCCTATGGCGGCTATGGCCGGATCATCGGCGTGGTGCTGGCGGTGCTGTCGATGCAGTTCCTGTCCTCGGGGCTGAACATGCTGGGCGTGTCCAACTTTGCGCGCGAACTGATCTGGGGCAGCCTGCTGATCTTCGTGATGATCGTGAACACCTGGCGGCCCGCAGGGCGCCGCCCCTGACCGGAGGGACAGATGAAGAAGATCCTGAACAACCCCGCGGATTATGTGGACGAGATGCTGGACGGCCTGACCGCCGCCCATCCCGAATTCTACCGTCTGGTCGGCGAAACCCGGCGGGCGGTGGCGCGGGCCACCCCGGGG
>JACXUX010000091.1 GCA_014763725.1 Rhodobacterales bacterium | reverse complement strand
TCCGGGGGCGCTGCCCCCGGACCCCCGGGGTATTTGGGTCAAGAGGAAGGGGGCGCGGCCAGCAGCGCCAGCAGGCGGGCGGCGGCGGTCTCGGGGCCCAGCGCGCCCGATTCGACCTGGGCGCCGAGGTCGGCCAGGGCGCGGCGGCCGGGATCGCGGGTCAGGACGGACAGGAGGCCTTCGCGCACCTCGGCCTCGAACCAGCGGCGGGCCTGGGCGGCGCGGCGGGCGGTGGCGTGGCCGTGGTCGGCGCGCCAGCGGGCGAGGGTCTGCATCTCCTCCCACGCCGGGCGCAGGCCGTCCTCGGCGAGGGCCGAGACGCAGAGCGCCTTGGGAAAGCCCGGCGGATCCTGGGGTCTGCGCCGAAGCAGGCGCAGCGCGCCGGCATAGTCGGCCATGGTGCGCAGGGCGGCCGGTTTCAGGTCGCCGTCGGCCTTGTTCACCAGGATCAGGTCGGCCATTTCCATGATGCCGCGCTTGACGCCCTGCAGCTCGTCCCCGCCGGCGGGGGCGATCAGCAGCAGGAACAGGTCGCACAGATCGGCCACCATGGTTTCGGACTGGCCCACGCCCACGGTCTCGATCAGGACGACGTCGAAGCCTGCGGCTTCGCACAGGGCGACGGCCTCGCGCGTGCGGCGGGCGACGCCGCCCAGATGGGTCTGGCTGGGCGAGGGGCGGATGAAGGCGCGCGGGTCGCGCGACAGCCGTTCCATGCGCGTCTTGTCGCCCAGGATCGACCCGCCGGTGCGGGCCGAGGACGGATCGACCGCCAGCACCGCCACACGCAGCCCCTGGCCGGTCAGCAGGCAGCCGAAGGATTCGATGAAGGTCGACTTGCCCACGCCCGGCGTGCCCGACAGGCCCAGCCGCAGCGCCTGGCGGCCGGTGGCGCGCGCGGCCTCGACCAGGGCCAGGGCCCGGATGCGGTGGTCGGGGCGGGCGCTTTCGACCAGGGTGATGGCGCGGGCCAGCGCGCGGCGGTCGCCGGCGATCACGCCCTGGGCCAGGTCTGTTTCAGCCGGCATCGGTGCGGCCCCCTTCTGCGCGAAGACCCGCCGATGCGGCGGGCCCGGGTCGGCGATTGTCACCCGGACGTGACGGTTCGGGGGTTTTTCTGCCCTGTCCGCCCGGGATATGCCAGAGCAAGGGCGGTCGCGCCCCGGAGGATGCGCGCATGACACCGCTGTTCAGACGCCTGACCCTGGCGGCCGCCTGCGCGCTGGCCCCGGCCGGGCTGGCTGCCGACCAGATCGATACGGCCCGCTTCGATCTGGTGATGCTGGGGGTGCGGGCGGGCACGCTGAGCTTTCAGGGGCAGGATGCGGGCGGCCGCTACACCGTGACCGGGCGCATGGAATCGGGCGGCGTGGTCGCGGTGGTCCGCAAGGTGCGCTATGACGGCCGGGCCGAGGGCACGGTGGCCGGCCGCAGCCTGGCCCCGCTCCGGTATGAAGAGACCGCCGATACCGGTCGGCGGCAATCCGAGTCGGTGATGGAATGGACGGACGGGGTGCCGCGGGTGGTCAGCTACGCCCCCGCGCGCGAGACCAAGGACTTCGATCTGGACCCGGCCGCGCAGGGCGGCACGATCGACCCGCTGACCGCGATGTATGCCGCGCTGCGCGACGTGCCCGAGGCCGAAGCCTGCAACCTGAGCGTGGATCTGTTCGACGGCCGCCGGCGCAGCCGCGTCACGCTGGGCCCGCCCACGCCCAAGGATGGCGCGCTGCTCTGCGCAGGCGAATACCGCCGCGTGGCGGGCTTCCCCCCCCGCGACATGGAGGAGAAGACGCGCTTCCCCTTTACCCTGCGGCTGAAGCCGGCCGGGGACGGCATGATGCGCGTGGTGCGGGTCGAGATGGACACGCTCTATGGATCGGCGCGGCTGATCCGGCGATAGGAACCGCGTGACCGAGACTGCGCTGCCCATCGACGAGGCCCTGCCCGACCTGATCGCGGCCCTGCGGCGCGCGGGCCGTGCGGTGCTGCAGGCGCCGCCGGGGGCGGGCAAGACCACGCGGGTGCCGCTGGCGATGCTGCGCGCGGGGCTGGGGACGGGCCGCATCGTGATGCTGGAGCCGCGGCGGCTGGCTGCGCGGGCCGCGGCCGAGCGGATGGCCGAAACCCTGGGCGAGGCCCCCGGCGCCACCGTGGGCTGGCGCATCCGCGGCGAGGCCAGGGTGTCCGCCGCCACCCGGATCGAGGTCGTCACCGAAGGCATCCTGACGCGGATGATCCAGGCCGACCCCGAGCTGACGGGGATCGGCGCGGTGATCTTCGACGAATTCCACGAACGCAGCCTGAATGCCGATCTGGGGCTGGCGCTGGCGCTGGAGGTGCGGGGCGCGCTGCGGCCCGACCTGATGCTGCTGGCGATGTCGGCGACGCTCGATGCCGCGCCGGTGGCCGCGCTGATGGGCGATGCGCCGCTGGTCACCAGCGCGGGGCGCGCCTATCCGGTGCAGACGCGCTGGCTGAACCGGCCGCTGGGGCCCGCGGCGCGGTTCGAACCCGCGCTGGCCGATCTGGTGGCGCGGGCTGTGGACGAAACGGCGGGCGGCGTGCTGGTGTTCTGCCCCGGCGAGGGCGAGATCCGGCGGCTGGAGGGGTTGCTGAAGGGCCGCCTGCCGCCCGAGTGCGACATCCGCCCGCTGTTCGGGGCGATGGACTTTGCCGCCCAGCGGGCGGCGCTGGCGCCCCCGGGGCCGGGGCTGCGGCGGGTGGTGCTGGCCACCGCGATCGCCGAGACCAGCCTGACCATCCCCGACATCCGCGTGGTGGTCGACGGCGGCCGCGCCCGGCGCGCGCGGTTCGACCCCGCCAGCGGCATGAGCCGGCTGGTCACCGAACGCGTCACGCGGGCCGAGGCCGAACAGCGCCGCGGCCGCGCCGGGCGGGTGGCCGAGGGCACCTGCTACCGGCTGTGGACCAGGGGAGAGGAGGGGGCGCTGGCCCCCTTCCCCCCGCCCGAGATCGCCGCGGCCGACCTGACGGGGCTGGCGCTGGAACTGGCGCTGTGGGGGGGCGAGGCGCTGCCCTTCCTGACCCCGCCGCCCGCCCCCGCTCTGGCCGAGGCGCGGGCGCTGCTGCGCGACCTGGGGGCGCTGGATGCGCGGGGGCACATCACCGCGCATGGCCGGCTGCTGGCGGGGCTGCCGCTGCATCCGCGGCTGGGGCACATGCTGGCCCGCGGCGGGGCCGGGGGGGCCTCGCTGGCCGCGACGCTGGCCGAACGCGACCCGGTGCGCGGGGCGCCGCCCGATCTGGCGCTGCGGCTGGCGGCGGTGGCCGATCCGCGCCGGTTCGAGGCCGAACACCCCTGGCCCGTCCACCGCGCCACGGTCGAGCGCACAAGGGAAGAGGCGCGCCGGCTGGCCCGCGCCGTGCGCGACCTGCCCGCGGCCGAGGCGAGCCTGGCCGAACGCGCGGCGCTGGCCTATCCCGACCGGGTGGGCCTGCGCCGCCCGGGCGAGGCGCCGCGGTGGCTGTTGTCGGGCGGCAAGGGCGCGGCGATGGCGCCGGGCCTGCCCCTGTCGAACGCGCGGCTGATCGTGGCCACCGATCTGGACGGCGACCCGCGCGAGGCGCAGGTGCGCCAGGCGGTGGCGATCAGCGAGACCGAGCTGCGCGGGCTATATGCCGACCGGATCGGCTGGGTCGAGGTCTGCGACTGGTCGCGGCGCGAGGGGCGCGTGGTGGCGCGGCGGCAGGAACGCTTCGGCGCGCTGGTGCTGGACGACCGGCCCTGGCCCGAGGCCCCGCCCGAGCGGCTGGCGCGCGCGGCGCTCGACGGGCTGCGCCAGATCGGCCTGCCCTGGACCGAGGCCGCGGCGCGGCTGCGGGCGCGCATCGAACGGGCGCGGGGGCAGGGGGCGGACCTGCCCGACTGTTCGGATGCCGCGCTGCTGGCGGATGCGGACTGGCTGTTGCCTTGGCTGGGCCGCGCGCGCACCGAGGCCGACCTGCGCGGGCTGGACCTGACCGAGGCCCTGCGCGCCCGGCTGGGCTGGGAGGGGGCGCAGGCGCTGGACCGGCTGATGCCCGCGGCCTTCGAGTCGCCGCTGGGCCGGCGCATCCCGATCGACTATGCGGGCGAGCATCCGGCCATCGAATGCCGCCTGCAGGAGCTGTTCGGCGTGACCGAACATCCCACCGTGGGCCCCGCGCGCGAGCCGCTGCGCATCACCCTGCTGTCGCCGGGGCAGCGGCCCGTTCAGGTGACGATGGATCTGCCCGGCTTCTGGGACACGTCCTATGCCGATGTGCGCCGCGACATGCGCGGCCGCTATCCCCGCCACCCCTGGCCCGAGGACCCGCGCCAGGCCGCGCCCACGCTGCGCGCCAAGCCGCGCGGCACCTGAGCGCCCGGCCGGGGCGCGGGCGGATGGCCCCGGGGCGCTGCCCCGGACCCCGGGATATTTGGCCGGGAAGCGGGGGGCGGAATTTGGGGGCGTCAGCCGCAGCTGGCTGCGGCAGCCTCGCCAAAGCGGCGGTAGCGGTCCCAGAAGTCGTTGTCGCGGTCCGAGGTGGACATGCGCACGTCCTGGGCGCGGTCGGGGTCGGTGAAGAACTGGGCGGCGCGGCGCTGGTCGGCCGGGCGCAGGGTGCGGTCGGCCACGTCCTGGACACAGCCGCAGAGCTTGCGGCTGGCGGCGGCGCGATCGGACCTGAGGCAGGCGCTCTCGATCGGGCCAGCCAGGGCGGGCAGGACGGTGGTCAGGGCCAAGGGGGCGGCCAGGGCGGCGGCCAGGGCGGCCGTGCGGGGGGAAAGGGTCATCTGCTGCCTCATCTGCCGGCGGCACGGGGTTCGTGCCGGGTCATTTGTGGCAATCAGGATGCCGCCGGGAAGGGCCGGCTTCAACCGGGTGACGCGATGCGCGACCTTTTGCCGAGAGGGGACCAGACCTTGTGGTGCAGGGGGCGGTCGCCCCCTGCATCGGCGCATGTCCGTGCCGGCGCCCCCGCCGGGGGGCGGCGAATCACCCGCTCAGAACGACCAGACGACGGTGCCGGGCGCGGCCATGGCGCCGGCCATCTCGGGCGGCTGGGCCACCGCGACGCCGGGCAGCAGGGCCGAGGGGTCGGCGCCCTTGCCGGGCAGGTAGATCGCGCAGACCTCGACGCGGGCGCCCTTTTCCATCGCCATCTTCAGCAGGCCCTGGGGGCTGGCGCCGCGCGGCGGCTGGCCGGCGGTGGCGGTTTCGGGGGCGGCCGCAAGCGCGATGTCGCCGCCCGGGCCGCAGAGCAGCATGCGCACCGCATGGCCCTGGGCCTGGGCCGCGGTCGTCAGCACCAGCGCCATCAGCTGGGTCTGGGGGTTTTCGGCCGTCAGCACGGTCACGACCGGGGCCTTGTCCTGGGCTAGGGCGGCCATCGGCAGCGTCAGGGCGAGGGCGGCGGCGGTGCAGAGCGTCTTCATCGGGAAACTCCTGTCCTGTGCCCGAACACACCCGGGCCAGGTTTCCCTGCCTGACAAATGCAAGAATTTAAATCTACCAATGTGACGCGCGACGCCTTGCCCGCCCGGCCCCCCTTGACACGGCCTGCGCGGGCCATTGACCGGCCAGTGTTTCAAGGTCATATCCCGCGCCATGACCCAGCTTGACCGCATCCGCAACTTCTCGATCGTGGCCCATATCGACCACGGCAAATCGACCCTGGCCGACCGTCTGATCCAGATGACAGGCACGGTGGCCGAGCGCGACATGAAGGCCCAGCTGCTGGACAGCATGGATATCGAGCGCGAGCGCGGCATCACCATCAAGGCCAACACGGTGCGGATCGAATATCCCGCGCGCGATGGGCATACCTATATCCTGAACCTGATCGACACGCCAGGCCACGTCGACTTTGCCTATGAGGTCAGCCGGTCGATGCGCGCGGTCGAGGGCAGCCTGCTGGTCGTCGATGCCAGCCAGGGGGTCGAGGCGCAGACGCTGGCCAATGTCTATCAGGCGATCGATGCGGGCCACGACATCGTGCCCGTGCTGAACAAGATCGACCTGCCCGCCGCCGACCCCGAACGGGTGAAGGAAAACATCGAGGACGTGATCGGCATCGACGCATCCGATGCGATCCCGATCAGCGCCAAGACGGGCCTGGGAATCCCCGAGGTGCTGGAGGCCATCGTCACCCGCCTGCCCGCGCCCAAGGGGGAGCGCGACGCGCCGCTGAAGGCCATGCTGGTCGACAGCTGGTATGACAGCTATCTGGGCGTCGTCGTCATGATCCGCGTGGTCGACGGGGTGATCCGCAAGGGCGACCGGATCAAGATGATGCAGACCGGCGCCGTCTACGGCATCGACAAGCTGGCCGTGCTGAAGCCGCAGATGGTCGACATCGCCGAACTGGGCCCGGGCGAGATCGGCATCTTCACCGCCAGCATCAAGCAGGTGCGCGACACCCGCGTGGGCGACACCGTCACGCATGAACGCAAGCCCTGCGCCGCGCCGCTGCCGGGGTTCAAGTCGGCGCAGCCCGTGGTCTTCTGCGGCCTGTTCCCGGTCGATGCCGCCGATTTCGAGGCGCTGCGCGACGCGATCGAGAAGCTGGCGCTGAACGACGCCAGCTTCAGCTATGAGATGGAGACCTCGGCCGCGCTGGGCTTCGGCTTCCGCATGGGCTTTCTGGGGCTGCTGCACCTCGAGGTCGTGCGCGACCGGCTGGAACGCGAATACGATCTTGAACTGATCACCACCGCGCCCAGCGTGGTCTTCAAGCTGCACATGAAGGGCGGCGAAGTGCGCGACCTGCACAACCCCGCCGACATGCCCGACCTGACGCTGATCGACCATATCGAGGAGCCGCGGATCAAGGCCACGATCATGGTGCCCGACGAATACCTGGGCGACATCCTGAAACTGTGCCAGGACCGCCGCGGCATCCAGCTGAACCTGACCTATGCCGGCAATCGCGCCATGGTCGAATACGACCTGCCGCTGGCCGAGGTGGTCTTCGACTTCTACGACCGGCTGAAATCGGTGACCAAGGGCTATGCCAGCTTTGACTATCAGCTGAGCGAATACCGCGAGGATCACCTGGTCAAGATGTCGATCCTGGTGAACGACGAACCGGTCGACGCGCTGGCGATCATGGTGCACCGCGACCGCGCCGAAAGCCGCGGCCGGGTGATGGTGGAAAAGCTGAAGGAGCTGATCCCCCGCCACATGTTCAAGATCCCGATCCAGGCGGCGATCGGCGGCCGGGTGATCGCGCGGGAAACGATCAGCGCCATGCGCAAGGACGTGACCGCCAAGTGCTATGGCGGCGACGCCACGCGAAAGCGCAAGCTTCTGGAAAAGCAGAAGGAAGGCAAGAAGAAGATGCGGCAGTTCGGCAAGGTCGAAATCCCGCAGACCGCCTTCATCAACGCGCTCAAGATGGACGGCTGATCCCGCCCCCCGCTGTTGCGGGGCGGTGGAATGACCCGCCGCCTGCGGCGTTGTCCGGGCAACCGCCACACCGGGAAAGGGACAGCATGACCGATTGAACCCCAGACACCTTCCGCCGCGACCTGGTCGCGCTGGTGCCCCGGCTGCGGCGCTTTGCGCTGTCGCTGGCGGGCAATGCCCGGGACGCCGACGATCTGGTGCAGGCCGCCTGCGAAAAGGCGCTGCGCAATGCCGCGCAATTCATGCCCGGCAGCCGGATGGACAGCTGGATGTATCGCATCGTCCAGACGCTGCGGCTGGACGACCGGCGCAGGATCACCCGCCGTGGCGCCACTGTCGACCCCGACGACGCCCATCTGTCGGATGAGGGCAAGGCCGCCAGCCTGCCCGAAGACCGCCTGATGCTGGCGCGCACCCGCGCCGCCATGGCCGAACTGCCCGAAGGCCAGCGCGAGGTTCTGGCGCTGGTCGTGATCGAGGTGCTCAGCTACCGCGAGGTGGCCGAGACATTGGACCTGCCCATCGGCACCGTGATGAGCCGCCTGTCGCGCGCGCGAGGCTCTGCTGCCGAAACTGGGCTACAGCCAGGGGAGACGCCAGTGATGCCTGCCACGACCATGGACCCTGCACGCCTGGCCGCCTTCGCCGATGGCGAACTCTCGCCCGAAGAGGCCGCAGCCGTCGTCATGCACCTGGCCGATCATCCGGCGGATCAGGCCTGGGTCGACGATCTGATGGCCGCCAATGCCGCGCTGGCCCGGGCCTTCGGCGCGCCGATGACCGAACCGGTTCCCCCCCGCATCCTGGCCGCGATCGAGGGGGCGCCCGCCCCGACCACGGTGCTGCCCTTCCGGCGCCGCGCGCTGCCGCTGCGCGGGCTGGCGCTGGGGGGGCTGGCGCTGGCGGCCTCGGTCGGGCTGGTGGCGCTGATGCTGCCCGCCCCCGGTGGGCCGGCGCTGGCCTTGGGGCCGGTGGAACCCGGGGCGCGGCTCTCGGCGCATCTGGACGCGCTGCCCTCGGGGCAGACGGTGGTGCTGGACGGGGGGGCGGAACTGACGATCCTGGCCAGCCTGCCCACCGCGGCCGGTTTCTGCCGCGAGGTCGAGGTGATCGACCGCCCCGCGGCACGGCTGGACATGGGGCTGGCCTGCCGTGACGATGCGGGCTGGCAGGTGCAGGTGGCGCTGTCCGAACCCCTGCCAGATGCGGCGGCAGGCCAGGGCCATGTCCCCGCCGACGGGGCCGAGACCGAGGCCCTGACCCCCTGGCTGGACCGGCTGGGCGCGGGCCTCGCGCTCGACGCCGCGGCCGAGGCGCAAGCCATTGCCCGCGGCTGGCGGCCCTGACCGGACCCGGCCCCACAGGATGCGGAAAGCGGCGCCGGGGCGCCGCTTTTTCATTCCGGGGCAGGGGTTTCACGGAATAGGCCGCGGGCTGCGGCGTTATCCAGGTGCAAGGCGATGGCCTTGGGTTCCAGATACGGAGACAGCCATGAAATCCCTCAAGATCGTCCTTCCCGCCACGCTGCTGGCCCTGCTGCCCCTCGGCGCCCAGGCCGGGATCGCGCCGTTCAAGTTCCTGACCGCGACCGCCGCCCAGGCGGCCGAGGCGGTCGAGCCGGTGCAGTTCGTCCTGCGCAAGGGCAAGGGCAAGTGATGGGAACACCGCGACGACGACGGCGGGTCGAACTCGAACTCGAATTCCTCCAGCAACTCCAGCTCGAACAGCTCGTCGAATTCCTCGGACGACTCGGACCGCGGCGGCCGCGGCCGCCGCGGTCCGAGTCGTCCGAGGAATTCGACGAG
>JACXUX010000418.1 GCA_014763725.1 Rhodobacterales bacterium | reverse complement strand
GGCTGGGGCTGGGGGTGGAAACCGTGGGCACGCGGTTCGGGGGCATCCCCTCGGGCCTGCCCGCGCCCGCGCTGCCCGACCTGTCCTGGGCCCGCGTGGTCGAGGTGCTGCCCGCCGCGCTGTCGTTTGCGCTGCTGGGGGCGATCGAATCGCTGCTGTCGGCGGTGGTGGCCGACGGCATGACCGGCCGGCGCCACCGGTCGAACTGCGAACTGGTTGCCCAGGGGGTGGGCAACATCGGATCGGCGCTGTTCGGCGGCTTCTGCGTCACGGGCACGATCGCGCGCACGGCCACCAATGTGCGGGCGGGGGCGCACGGACCGGTGGCGGGGATGCTGCATTCGGTCTTTCTGCTGGCCTTCATGCTGGTGGCCGCACCGCTGGCGTCCTTCATCCCGCTGGCGGCGCTGGCGGGGGTGCTGGCGGTGGTGGCCTGGAACATGGTGGAAAAGCCCGCCATCGCCGTGCTGGTCCGGTCGGGCTGGGGCGAGGCGGGGGTGCTGGTCGTCACCTTCCTGCTGACCATCTTCCGCGAGCTGACCGAGGCGATCGTGGTGGGCTTTGCGCTCGGCTCGGTCCTGTTCATCCAGCGGATGAGCCAGGCCACCGGCGTGGCCGCCGAAACCCCGCTGGTGGGCCGCGACCAGGCCGACCGGCCCCATGCCGAGCCGCCGCAGGATCCGGGCGTCGTCGTCTATCACATCACCGGGGCGCTGTTCTTCGGGGCGGCGGCGTCCATCGGATCGGTGCTGGACCGCATCCAGGACAGCCATCGCGCGCTGGTGCTGAACATGGCCGGGGTGCCGTTTCTGGACGCCACGGGCGCCAACATGATCGAGGGGCTGGCCCACAAGGCGCACCGCCGCGGCGTGACGCTGGTGGTGGCGGGCGCCTCGCCCGCGGTGCGGCGCGCGCTGCTGCTGCATGGGGTCCGCGCGCCGCTGGCGCGCTATGCCGCCGATGTGGGCAGCGCGCTGGACCGGCTGCACCCCCGGGCCGCGCCGCAGCCGGCCTGACCCCTTGGGCCGGCGCGCCGGCCGTGCTAGCCCGGGGGGGGAAGTGCCAGAGGACCCTGCCCCGATGGGCCGCATCGCCATCATGCAACCCTATCTGCTGCCCTATGCCGGGTATTTCCGGCTGATGGTCGATGTCGAGGCGCTGGTGCTGGGCGATACCCAGCAGTTCCCCCGCCGCGGCTGGGTGCATCGCAACCGCCTGGTCGATGATGCGGGCCGGCTGGGCTGGCTGACGCTGCCGCTGGCGCCCCAGCCGCTGGGCACCCCGATCCGCGATCTGGCCTGGGGGCAGGAGGCCGCGCTGCATCTGACCCGGGCGATGAACCGCTTTGCCGCAACGCGCCGGGCCGGGCCGCAGACGGCGGCGGTCCTGGCCGCGCTGCGCGCCCCCGCCGTGGCCCCCGCCGCGCTGATCGAGGATCTGCTGCGCCTTGTGGCGGCGGTGCTGGACCTGCGCACCCCGATCCTGCGGCAGTCGGATTTCGACCTGCCCGCGGGGCTGCGCCCGGTGGACCAGATCGCCGCGATCTGTGCCGCGATGGGCGTGCGGCAGTATGTGAACGCGCCGGGGGGACGGGCGCTCTACGATCCTGCAGACTTTCGCGCGCGGGGGCTGCGGCTGCTGTTCCACCCGCCCCATCCGGGGCCCGCGACCAGCATCCTGCAGCGCCTGGCCGATGAGCCCGCCGCGCAGATCCGGGCCGAGATCCTGGCCAGCGCGCGCGAGGCCGCGGAATGACCGGGCGGCTGGTGGGCGGGTTCCTGGGCCTGGATCTGCCGCCTGCGCGGGCCGATGGCGGGGTGG
>JACXUX010000090.1 GCA_014763725.1 Rhodobacterales bacterium | reverse complement strand
AATCAGGGCCGCCCCCCGTGCGTCCGACCCCGGCGGCGGCCGAGCTTTCGCATGCCGAAGTCCCGCCCGAGCCAAAGGACAACCCCGCCTCGGCCGCCCCGCGCCGCCGGCACGGAGGCGCCCTGCCTCTCTAGGCATTTGATCGATTTCGTCATCACGGGGGCGAGAGCGTATGGACAGCATCCCCTGGATGCCCTTATATTTTGAATGGGGTCGCATGCTCTTGCAGCGACAGGGAATGAAGCCATGACAGACAGCCAGTCCGGCAACGGACAAGCCCTTGATCCCGTGGATGTCGCGCGCGGCGACCTTTATCGTTTTGTCGCTTCCCTGCTGGCTGCGGCACCTTCGGCGCAGATGCTGCGCGGAATTGCCACCTTGCATGGCGATCCGACGCCGATGGGCCAGGCGGTGACGGCCCTGGCCCGGACGGCTGCCGAGGCCGCGCCCGCGGCGGTCGAAACCGAATTCTTCGAACTGTTCATCGGCGTCGGTCGGGGCGAACTGCTGCCCTATGCCAGCTTCTACCTGACGGGCTTTCTGAACGAACGGCCGCTGGCCGAGGTGCGCGGCGATCTGGCCCGGTTGGGCATCGCCCGGGCCGAGGGCCGGCATGAGCCCGAGGATCACATCGCGCTGCTGTTCGAGGTGATGGCCGACCTGGCGCAGGGCCGGATCGATGCCGCGCCCGACCGCCAGCAGGCCTTCTTCGGCCGGCACATCGCGCCCTGGGCGGGGCAGTTCTTCGACGATCTGGCGATCGCGCCCAGTGCGTCCTTCTACAGGCCGGTGGCCGAGATCGGCCGCCTGCTCATCGACATCGACCAGCGGGCCTTCGCGCTCGCCGCCTGACCGGGCAACAGCTTTCACAGGGATCAGCGGGGCGAGGCGAACAGGCCCCGATGAAAGGGAGAAAGACATGTCAGAGAAAAAGGGAACGCCGATCAACCGCCGTGCCTTCTTCGGCGTGGCGGCGACCGGGGCGGCGGCGACCGCCATGGGCGTGGGCCACGCGACCCCCGTTCTGGCCGAGACGGGCGATGAACGGACCAGGGCCCGCTATCAGCAGTCCAAACATGTCGAGACCTACTATCGCGTCAACCGTTACTATCCCCGGGGGAACAACTGATGCTCGTCAAGCGCAGAACCCGTGAAGCGGCCTCGGCCGGCCGCCTGTCGCAGATGGCGGCCAGCGTGGCGGCAAAACCGCTGGACCGCCGCAGCTTCCTGCGCGCCTCGGGCCTGGCCGTGGGCGGCTTGGCCGCGCTGGGGACGCTGGGCGCCGGCATGACCCGCCGGGCCGAGGCGAGCTCGGGCTATACCGACCTGACCCAGCCGGTGGAGATCAGGACCAACATGTGCACCCACTGCTCGGTCGGCTGCACGGTCAAGGCCGAGGTGCAGAACGGCGTCTGGGTCGGTCAGGAACCGGCCTATGCCAGCCCGATCAACCGCGGCAGCCACTGCGCCAAGGGCGCCTCGGTGCGTGAACTGGTGCATGGCGACCGCCGCATCAAGTATCCGATGAAGAAGGTCGGCGGCCGCTGGGAACGCATCACCTGGACCCAGGCGCTGGACGAGATCACCGCCAAGATGACCGAGATCCGCGGCCGTTCCGGCGCCGACTCGGTCTATTTCCTGGGCTCGGCCAAGTTCTCGAACGAGGGCGCCTATCTGTTCCGCAAGTTCGCGGCCTTCTGGGGTACGAACAACGTCGACCACCAGGCCCGCATCTGCCATTCGACTACCGTGGCGGGCGTGGCCAACACCTGGGGCTACGGCGCCCAGACCAACAGCTACAACGACATCCGCAACGCCAAGACCATGATCTTCATGGGCTCGAATGCGGCCGAGGCGCATCCCGTCTCGCTCCAGCACATCCTGGAGGGGAAAGAGACCCAGCGCGCCAATGTCATCGTGCTGGACCCGCGCTTTACCCGTACGGCGGCGCATGCGACGGAATATGTCCGCTTCCGCCCCGGCACCGACATCGCGGTGATCCACGGCATGCTGTGGCACATCTTCGAGAACGGCTGGGAGGACAAGGACTACATCGCCAAGCGCGTCTGGGGCATGGACCAGGTGCGTGAGGCCGTGAAGGCCTATACCCCAGACGTGGTCGAACGCATCACTGGCATCGACGGCGAAACGCTGAAGCGCGTGGCCGAGAAATTCGCCAAGGAACGCCCCTCGACCTTCATCTGGTGCATGGGCGGCACGCAGCACACCGTCGGCACGGCCAACGTGCGGGCCTACAACATCCTGCTGCTGGCCACCGGCAACGTGGGGGGCGAAGGCACGGGCGCGAACATCTTCCGCGGCCACTGCAACGTGCAGGGCGCGACGGACTTCGGCCTGGATGTGGGCAACCTGCCGCTCTACTACGGCCTGGCGCCGGGCGCGTGGAAGCACTGGGCCCGCGTCTGGGACGTGCCCTATGAGTATTTCGTCAGCCGCTTCGATGCCGTCCCGGCCAAGGGCGGGCGCGACGCGCGCACGGCCGAAAAGAACATGCAGGTGCCGGGCATCACCTCGACCCGCTGGTTCGACGCGGTGACGATGGATGCCGAAGAGGTCGACCAGCAGGACAACATCAAGGCGATGATCGTCTTCGGACATGGTGGCAACACCGTGCCGCGGATGCAGGACGCCCAGCGCGGGATGGATGCGCTGGATCTGCTGGTGGTGGCCGACCCGCATCCGACGACCTTTGCCGCGCTGCATTCGCGCACCGACAACACCTATCTGCTGCCGGTCTGCACGCAGCTCGAAACCTCGGGGTCGCGCACGGCGTCCAACCGGTCGGTCCAGTGGGGCGAAAAGATCGTCGAGCCGATCTTCGAATCCGACAACGACTATGCCGTGATGTATGCGATGGCGCAGCGGCTCGGCTTTGCGGACGAGATGTGCAAGAACTTCGATCTGGTCCAGGGCAAGTTCGGTCTGGAACCCACGCCGGAATCGATCCTGCGCGAGATCAACCGCGGCGGCTGGTCCACCGGCTATACCGGCCAGTCGCCGGAACGGTTGAAGGCGCACATGAAGTATCAGGAACACTTCGACCTGATCACGCTGCGCGCCGGCCCCGACGCGCCCGAGGAAGTGCGCGGCGACTATTACGGCCTGCCCTGGCCCTGCTGGGGCACGCCCGAGCTGCGGCATCCGGGCACGCATATCCTCTACAACACCAACCTGCACCCTATGGACGGCGGCGGCGCCTTCCGTCCGCGCTTTGGCCTGGAACGCGACGGCCAGACCCTGCTGGCCGAAGGCAGCTGGCCCAAGGGGTCCGAGATCGAGGATGGCTATCCCGAGTTCACCTATGCCCTGCTGAAGCAGCTGGGCTGGGATGCGGATCTGACGCCCGAGGAACTGGCCGTGATCCAGCGCATCGGCGGCAACGACCCCGAGGCGATGGGCAAGGTGTCCTGGTCGATCGACCTGTCGGGCGGCATCCAGCGCGTGGCGCTGAAGCATGGCTGCGTGCCCTTCGGCAACGGCAAGGCCCGCGCGGTGGCGTGGAACCTGCCCGACCCGATCCCGGTGCACCGCGAACCGCTGTATTCGCCCCGGCCCGACCTGGTGGCGGAATACCCGACGCGCGACAACGGTCGCCAGCAGCGGATGCCGAACATCGGCAAGACGCTGCAGGATGCCAACGTGGCCAACAAGCTGCACGAGGCGTTCCCGATCATCCTGACCTCGGGCCGTCTGGTCGAATACGAGGGCGGCGGCGAAGAGACCCGTTCGAACCCCTGGCTGGCCGAACTGCAGCAGGACATGTTCGTCGAGATCAACCCCGCCGACGCGCAGGCCCGCGGCATCGTCGATGGCGGCTGGGTCTGGGTGACGGGCGCCGAGGGCGGATCCAAGGCCCGCGTCAAGGCGCTGGTGACCGAACGCGTGGGGCAGGGCGTGGCCTTCATGCCCTTCCACTTCGCGGGCTGGTTCCAAGGTGTCGACCAGCGGGGCAAATACCCCGAGGGCACCGACCCGATCGTTCTGGGCGAATCCGCCAACGTCATCACCACCTATGGCTATGACCCTGTGACTGGCATGCATGAAGGCAAGGTGACCCTTTGCCAGATCGCGGCCGCCTGAGGGGAGGAACAGACCAATGGCACGAATGAAATTCCTCTGCGACGCGGACCGCTGCATTGAATGCAACGCCTGCGTCACCGCCTGCAAGAACGAGCATGAGGTGCCCTGGGGCATCAACCGCCGCCGGGTCGTCACGCTGAACGACGGCCTGCCGGGCGAACGGTCGGTGTCGATGGCCTGCATGCACTGCACTGACGCGCCCTGCGCCAGCGTCTGCCCGGTGAACTGCTTCTACACCACCGCGGACGGTGTCGTTCTGCACAACAAGGACACCTGCATCGGCTGCGGCTACTGCTCCTACGCCTGCCCGTTCGGCGCGCCGCAGTATCCGCAGACGGCGAACTTCGGCACCCGCGGCAAGATGGACAAGTGCACCTATTGCGCCGGCGGCCCCGAGGCCGACCACAGCCAGGCGGAATACGTCAAGTATGGCCGCAACCGCCTGGCCGAGGGCAAGCTGCCGCTCTGCGCCGAGATGTGCTCGACCAAGTCGCTGCTGGCGGGGGATGGCGACATCATCGCCGAAATCTACCGCGAGCGCGTGGTGACGCGCGGTTACGGCTCGGGCGCCTGGGGCTGGCGCACGGCCTATGGCGAAACGGTCACGGTGTAAGGAGAGACATGATGAAACACCTCCTTGCGCGGGCCGCACTGGCCCTGACCCTTGGCCTTGGCGCCTCCGCCCCGGCCCTGGCGCAGGTGAACCCGACCGAGAAGTCGGTGAGCGAGGATGCGCTGTTCCAGGCGCTCGGCTCCGGCGACTATGTTGTCGGCCGCATCACGATCCCCGATGCGAACGCCGGCTATCTGATCAAGCCCGACAACAAGATCTGGGCTGCGCTTCAGGGCGACACGCTGCACATGGTGTCGATCGTCGCGATCGTCGGCATGATCGTGCTGCTGGCGGCCTTCTACATGATCCGCGGCAAGATCCGGGTGGACGCCGGCCTGTCGGGCCGCAAGATCCTGCGCTTCAACGTGATCGAACGCTTCGCGCACTGGACGCTGGCCTCGACCTTCATCATCCTGGCGCTGTCGGGGCTGAACATCATCATCGGCAAGACGGTCCTGCTGCCGGTGCTGGGCGAGGCCGCCTTCGGCACGATCTCTGCCTGGGGCAAGATCGCGCACAACTTCCTGGCCTGGTCCTTCATGGTGGCGCTGGTCATGGTGCTGGTGCTGTGGATCGTGCACAATATCCCCAACAGCGTCGACCTGCAGTGGATCCAGCAGGGCGGCGGTCTGCTGAGGAAGGGCGTCCATCCCCCGGCCAATAAGTTCAACGCGGGTCAGAAGGTCATCTTCTGGGCGGTGATCCTGGGCGGCGCGGCGCTGTCCTTCACCGGCTTCCTGCTGCTGTTCCCGGCCGAGGCCGGCACCCCGGCCGACTGGCAGTTTTTCCAGACCATCCACGCCGTGACGGCGGCGGTTCTGTCGGCCATCATCATCGCGCATATCTACATCGGCTCGGTGGGGATGGAGGGCGCCTTCGACGCCATGGGCTCGGGCGAGGTCGACGAGAACTGGGCGCGTGAGCACCACTCGCTCTGGGTCGAAGAGGTCAAGGGCAGCAGCGGCAGCGCCCGCGCGCACCCGGCCGAGTGAGACCGCGGAAAGGCGTTTCGGCCCCGTCCCTTGCCGGGCGGGGTCGATGACGTGAGACGACGGAAGGCACGCGATGGACACCCCAGACGAGGACGTGCTGCGCGCGGCGCTGGCGGGCCTGTCGCTGCCCGACGGGACGCCGCTGGTCGCGTCGGACCGGATCGCGGGACTGGGCGTGAACGGCAGCCGGGTGAACCTGTCGATCCTGACCTCGGCCGCCGAGGCGCCGCTGCTGGCCCCCCTGCGGGATGAGGTCGAGGCGCGCCTGCGCCGCCTGCCCGGGATCAGCAGCGCCTTTGTCGTGCTGACCGCCGAGACGCCTGCCACGCCAAGGGCAGCCCCGCCGCAGTTGGGCCAGCCCAAACCCGCGGCCAAGGCCGATCCGCTGGCGGGCATCCGCCATGTGGTGGCCGTGGCATCCGGCAAGGGCGGGGTGGGCAAGTCCACCACCACGGTGAACCTGGGCCTGGGTCTGGCCGCGCAGGGGCTGAAGGTCGGGATCCTGGATGCCGATGTCTATGGCCCCTCGCTGCCCACGCTGCTGGGGCTGCATGGCCGGCCGCAGGCGCGCGGACGGCGTCTGGTGCCGATGCAGGCCTATGGTCTGCGCGCCATGTCGATGGGGCTGCTGGTCGATGCCGAAACCGCCATGGTCTGGCGCGGGCCGATGATCATGTCGGCCATCACCCAGATGATGGCCGATGTCGACTGGGGCGCGCTGGACGTGCTGCTGGTCGACATGCCGCCCGGCACGGGCGATGCCCAGCTGGCGCTGGCGCAGGGCACGCGGCTGTCCGGGGCGGTGATCGTGTCCACCCCGCAGGACCTGTCGCTGATCGACGCGCGGCGCGGGATCGCGATGTTCCGCAAGGTCGATGTGCCGATCCTGGGCATCGTCGAGAACATGGCCCATTTCGTCTGCCCCGATTGCGGCGGCAGCCATGCGATCTTTGGCCAGGGCGGCGCCCAGGCCGAGGCCGCGCGCCTGGGCGTGCCCTTCCTCGGTGCCGTGCCGCTGACCATGGATCTGCGCGCCGCGTCCGACGCGGGCCAGCCCGTCACGGCGCGTGACCCCGATGGCCCGCTGGGCCGGATCTATCAACAGATGGCGCGGTCGCTGATGGCCGACCTGACCCCAACCCGCCGGGCCACTGGCCCCAACGCATCTGACAGGAGACTGCCATGAAAGCCTTTGCCGCTGCCGTGATCTTTGCCGGGATCGTCGCCTTCGGGGCGTCGATGGTGCTGAACGGGTCGTATCAGACCCCGTCCTTTTCCGCCTTCACGACCGAGGGCGCCCGCCTGACCGATCCGGGTTCCAACCTGCTGACCTACTAGGACGCGATGCGTCTTGCCGTGCTTTGTGCCCTGCTGCTGGCCGGCCCGCTGGCGGCGCAGGATCTGACCGGACATGGCGGCCCCGTCAGCGCGCTGGCGGCCGCGGGGTCTGTCGTGGTCTCGGGCGGGTTCGATGGGCGGACGATCCTGTGGAACGCGCCGGGCGCCTCGGCGCTGCGGATCGAACGCTTTCATGAGGGCAACGTGACCGCCGTGGCGCTGACGGGCGACGGCGGGTTCGTCAGTGCGGGGCAGGATGGCCGCATCGCCCTGTGGCAGGCCGGGGCCGCCGCCCCGCTCTGGGCCACGCCGGCCGAGGTGGCGCCGGTCTCGGCCCTGGCGGTCGGGCCGGGGCAGGTGGCGGCAGGCTTCGTCGACGGCCGGATCGCGCGGATCGACCTGGCCACCGGCACGATGCAGACGCAGCCGGCGCATGACGGCCGGGTGGCGGGGGTCGCCTATCTGGCCGATGGCACGCTGGCCTCGGTCGGGGGGGATCTGCGCTTTGCCCGCTGGGATGACACCGGCCGCCTGCTGGCGCGCACGGGGCTGCCCGATCTGCCCAACGGTCTGACCCCCGCGGGCGAGGCGCTGGCCATCCCCTTTGCCGAGGGGGCGCTGCGCCTGCTGTCGCCGCAGGGTCAGGTGCTGCGCGAACGCTACCTGACCGAAACCCCGCTGGTGGCTGTTGCCGCGGGCGACGGGGTGGTTGCCGCGGCGGCGGTGGACGGGGCGATCTGGCTGCTGGATCTGCCGACCCTGACGCCCCGGGCCGAACTGCCGGGCGGGGCGGGGCCGGTCTGGGCGCTGGCGCTGACGGGCGAGACGCTGTTTGCCGCCGGCGCCCGCGGCGTGATCCGCCGCCTGTCCGCGCAGGACGGTGCAGCGTTGGGGGCAGCGACCGCGGCCCTGTCCGACCCGCTGGACGACGGCAGCCGCGGCGCCCAGGTCTGGCGCGCCTGTGCCGTTTGCCATTCGCTGGACCCGGGCGACCATTCCCGCGCGGGGCCCAGCCTGCATGGCCTGTTCGGGCGGCGCATCGCCAGCGTGGCGGGCTATGACTTCTCGCCCGAGTTGCGCGCGATGGACATCGTCTGGACGCCGCAGACCGTGGCCGAACTGTTCGAAGTCGGCCCCGAGGCCTATACGCCGGGGTCGCGCATGCCCGATCAGCGGGTGGGCGACCCCGCCGACCGGCAGGCGCTGATCGAATACCTGGTGCGGTTTGCCCCCTGACCCATGGCCCCGGGCCGGGCCAGGGTCTATATCCCCGCCACAGACTGCGGAAAGCCCGATGACCCTCGAGATGCCCCTGTTGCCGGACCCGACCCTGCCGCGCCTGACCCGGCCGGTCAGGGGCCACGACCATACCGGGGCCGAGGTCGAGATCCCCGTGGTCGAGGAACGGCCGCTGACGATCTATCTGAACAGTCAGGAGATCGTCACCGCCATGACGATCGGCGACTATCCCGAATATCTGGCGCTGGGCTTCCTGCGCAATCAGGGCATGCTGCGCGACGACGACGTGGTGACCGGGGTGGACTATGACGACGAGATCGAGACGGTCGTCATCCGCACCGAACGCCAGACCAGCTATGAGGACAAGCTGAAGAAGAAGACCCGCACCAGCGGCTGCGCCGTGGGCACCGTCTTTGGCGACATGATGGAGGGGCTGGAGGGCGTGACCCTGCCCACGGCGCACCTGCGCACAAGCTGGCTCTATGCGCTGGCGCGGCAGATCAACACGTTGCCCTCGCTCTATCTGACGGCGGGGGCGATCCACGGCACGGTGCTGTGCGAACGCGACCGCGTGCTGGTCTATATGGAGGACGTCGGCCGCCACAATGCGGTGGACAAGGTCGCGGGCTACATGCTGCGCCACAGGGTGCCTGCGGCGGACAAGATCCTGTATACGACCGGCCGGCTGACCTCGGAGATGGTGATCAAGACGGCGATGATGGGGATCCCTGTTCTGGCCTCGCGTTCGGGCTTCACCGCCTGGGGGGTCGAGATCGCGCGCCAGCTGGGCCTGACGCTGATCGGGCGGATGCGCGGGCAGCGGTTCGTCTGCCTGTCGGGCGAGGATCGGCTGATCCGCGACGCCGACCTGTCCATGGTGGCCGACGAGGATCGCCGCCATCGCCGCAAGGGGGCCGAGGAATGATCGCCGGCGTGATCCTGGCGGGC
>JACXUX010000417.1 GCA_014763725.1 Rhodobacterales bacterium | reverse complement strand
GGGGCGGCGGCGGTCATGGCGGGCTCTCCTGGGACGGCCCATCATAGCGCTTGCGGATCGGGAAGATTGCCCGATGATGCGGCGCGCGCGGGCATTCTGCCCGAAATTCGGGGGCCGGACATGACACTTGACCTGGACAGTTTCGACCACGCCATCCTGCGTGTCGTGGCGACCGAGGGGCGCATCCCCGTGGTCGATCTGGCCCGCCGGATCGGCCTGTCGAAATCGCCCGTGCAGGTGCGCCTGCGCCGGCTGGAGGAGGCGGGCATCATCACCGGGTATCGCGCGGTGCTGGACCCGATCCGCATGGGGCTGGCCCATGTCGCCTTTGTCGAGGTCAAGCTGTCGGACACGCGCGAGGCGGCGCTGCAGGCCTTCAACCGCGCGGTGCTGGCGATCCCCGAGGTCGAGCAGTGCCACATGATCGCCAGCCGCTTCGACTATCTGCTGAAGGTGCGCACGGCCGACATCGCGGCCTATCGCCGGGTGCTGGCCGAACGCATCTCGGCGCTGCCGCATGTCGCCTCGACCAGCACCCATGTGGCGATGGAGGCGGTCAAGGACGCGCCCTAGTCCGCCCCCGCCGCGCGCTGGACCAGCCGCAGGCAGACCCGCAGCGCCGTGGCCATGTCCTGGACGCTGACCCATTCCAGCGGGCCGTGGATGTCCTGCATGCCGGTGAACAGGTTGGGGGTGGGCACGCCCATTTCCGTCAGGCGCGACCCGTCGGTGCCGCCGCGGATCGGGATGGACCGGGGTTCGATCCCCTCATCCCGGCAGGCCGCGCGCGCCAGGTCCACGGGCGCCATGTCCTGTTCCAGCCAGTAGCGCATGTTGCGGTATTGCGGGCGGATCTGCAGGTCGAGGCGGGCGCGCGGCTCGGCCGCGGCAAGGGCTGCGACCGCGCTGCGCAGCACCTGGCGCTTGTGTTCCAGACCGTCCAGTTCGAAATCCCGCAGGATGAAGCGCAGCGTGGCCTCGGCCGCGGTGCCGCGGATCTCGTAGAGGTGCAGGAACCCCTCGCGGTCCGTCGTCGTCTCGGGCGTGAGCGTCGCCTGCGGCAGAACGGACACCAGCCGCGCGGCCAGCGTCAGGGCATTGACCATCCGGCCCAGCGCATAGCCCGGATGCGCCGAGACCCCAGTGATGGTGACCACCGCGCCATCGGCGGAAAAGGATTCGTATTCGATTTCCCCCACCGAACCGCCGTCCAGCGTATAGGCGAAATCGGCGCCCAGATCGCGCGGCAGGTCGGCCGACACGCCGCGGCCGATCTCCTCATCCGGGGTGAAGGCCAGCCGCAGCCTGCCATGCGGGATCGCGGGATGGGCCAGCAGATGGCGGGCCAGCGTCATCAGGATGGCGATGCCCGCCTTGTCGTCGGCCCCCAGCAGCGTGGTGCCGCTGGCGGTGATGATGTCATGGCCGATCTTTTCGCCCAGCCGGGGCGACACGGCGGGCGACAGCACCAGATCGGGCGCATCGGCAAAGGCGATCGGCCCGCCGGTGTAGCCGCGATGGACCACCGGCCTGACCCCGCTGGCGGCATAGGCGGGGGCGGTGTCCATATGCGCCAAGAGGCCGACGACGGGCGCGGGATGGGCCACCGTGGCCGGGATCGTGGCCAGCACCGCGCCATAGGGGGCGATCGTCACCTCCGCCGCGCCCATGGCCGCCAGTTCGGCCGCCAGCATCCGCGCCAGATCCAGCTGGCAGGCGGTCGAGGGCGAGGTGTCCGAGGTCTCGTCGCTCTGGGTGTCGACCGCGGCATAGCGGCACAGGCGGTCCTCCAGCTCGGGCGTCAGGTCGGGGATGCGGGCGACGTCCTCGA
>JACXUX010000089.1 GCA_014763725.1 Rhodobacterales bacterium | reverse complement strand
CTGGTCTTGTAGGTCGTGGGTGTGGATCTGCTCATGCACCCCAGCTACCACGCTGGATTCACAAGATGAATCCCTCGCGGGATTTGTGCAACAGAGCCCACTGGTGATAGACGTCGAAACTGTCGGGCCGGGTGATGACGCGGCCCAGCCCGTCGATGCTGTCGATCATCTCGAACTCGACAGGGAAGCCCAGGTCGGCCGCGGCGCGGTCGCGGATCGGCTGGGTCACCAGCTCGCCCCGGCCGATGACGCGCAGGCGCGGCGCGCCCTCGCCCCGGCGGGACGGCGGGCGCAGCGGACGGCGCGGGCTGGGGGACATCGCCCGCCCCGTCAGGCCACCCGCGCCAGCCAGGGCGCGGTGACCGGATCGGGAAAGACCGACAGCACCCGCAGCCGCGCGCGGGTGCGGATGTGGTCGGCCTGGATATGGTGGCGCAGCGCCGCGGCCGCCCCGGACCCGTCGCCCAGCGCCAGATGGTCCAGCACCAGACGGTGTTCGGCCAGCAGCGCGCTTTCGTCGTGCCGCGCGACACAGGTGGCGAACAGCCGGTTGACATGCCGCGCCGCGGTCAGCTGGCGCAGCGTGGCGGCCATGCGGCGGTTGCCGATATGGGCAGGGCCGCGTCGTGCAGGTCGGTTTCCAGCCCTGCCATCACCTCGGGCGGGCAATGGGGATCGGCCGCGTCCAGCCGGGCGCGCAGGTCGGGGACGGCCGCGCGCAGGGCGGGGGCGGCCTCGGCCAGCGCGGCGGGTTCCAGCAGCATGCGCAGGCCGTGTTCCTCATCCAGCATCCGCGCCGACAGCGGGCCCGCGATCCAGTGGCCCGCGCGGTCCTTGCCGATCGCGCCGCGTTCCTGCAGCCGGGCCAGCACCTCGCGCACCACGGTGCGGCTGACGTCGTAATGGCTGCACAGCTCGGCCTCGGACACCTGCCAGATGCCAAAGGGGGTGGCGGTGGCCACGGCCTCGGTCACCTCGTCCAGGATGCGTTCCCAGCCGGGGCGGGTTTCGGCCGCGCTCAGGTCGTCGGGGTCCGACAGCGGCAGCGCGAACAGGTTGGCGACGGGCGCGGTCTCGGCCTGCGGGGCGCCCACGACATAGCCCTGCCGGCCATCGGCCGTCAGCCGGCGGCGCTGGGCCAGACCGTCCAGCGCGCGCTTGACCGGCGACCGGCTGAGCCCCAGCCGTTCCGACACCGAGGCGACCGTCAGCCGTGTGCCCGGCGGCAGCGACCGGCTGGCGATGTTCCGGTCAACCCAGTCCTCGACGATCGCGTAATAGGGGCGTGCTGGCGGCATGCAGCCAGCCTAGCCGCGCCGGCCCCGATCTGCCAGAGCCCAGTCCGCCGCAAGGCACGCGCAGGGGCGGCGCAGGGTCAGCCGCCGTTCCAGACGACCGTTCCCAGGTCGCTCAGGTCATAGCCGCCCAGATGTGCCGCGCGCCGGGCAAAGGCTTCGGTCCGGGCAAAGGCGAACAGGCGCTGGATCGGCGGGTCGAAATAGGCGCGCCGGGTCATCACCAGATCGAACTGTTCGTCCTGCACCAGCGGCAGGAAGCCCAGCGGCCCGGCCGCGGCCGCCAGGCCCAGGCCGCAGTCGGCCTCGCCCGTCTCGATCAGGGCGGCCAGGTCGGCATGGGTTTCGGCCGGCCGCGCGGCCAGGTTCAGATCGGCCAGGCTCAGCCCCTCGCGCGACAGCAGCACCTCGAGCAGGCGCTGCGACCCCGCGCCGGCCGATCGCGTGGCAAAGCGCAGGCCGCGGTCGGCCGCATCGCGCAGCCCGCCGATGCCCAGCGGGTTGCCCGCCGCGACGATCAGGCCCTGGGTCCGGCGCGCCCAGTGGATCTGGACATGGTGCGGCGCGGGCAGATGCGCCTTGACGGCCGCCAGGTTCCACAGACCCGAGACCGGGTCGAACAGATGCAGCCCCGCCAGCACGGCGCGCCCCTGGGCCAGATCCTCGAGCCCCTGGACCGACCCGCTGGCCAGCACCGCCAGCCCGCAGCCCGACTGGCGCAGCGCCCATTCCAGCAGCGGGTCGTTCGACCCGGCATAGATCGGCGGCGCGGGGGCCACACCGGCCGCGGGCAGTTCCGTCTGCGCCTCCAGCCAGGCGTCGATCAGGCGGCGCGGGAACAGCAGCTTGCCCGTCGCCCGGGTGAAGGGGATCGTGTGGCGCGCCACCATTTCATAGATCGTGCGTTCGCGGACGCGCAGGTAGTCGGCCACCTCGACCGTGGTCATCAGGGCGGCATCGGCGCGGGCATGCGGATCGCTGGTCTGCATAATCATGCAATTCGCCGCAAGGTTTACATGTTTGCAGGATACTGCGTTCTTTGCTTATCTGCCAGTCGATTTGCGGGGATTGCAGATGGAAAGCCCGTTTGTGACGGCCTTCACATTGATGCAGCGGGCCGATCCGGCGCTGATGCAGATCATCGGGCTGTCGCTGCGGGTGACGCTGACGGCGGTGCTGATCGCCTGCGTCATCGGCCTGCCGCTGGGCGCGGCGCTGGCGCTGGCGCGCTTTCCGGGCCGGGGCGGGGTGATCGTCCTGTTCAACGCCCTGATGGGCCTTCCGCCCGTGGTGGCGGGGCTGGTGATCTATCTGGCCCTGTCGCGGTCGGGGCCGCTGGGGACGTTCGCGCTGCTGTTCACGCCCGCCGCGATGATCGCGGCGCAGACGCTGCTGATCCTGCCCATCGTCGTGTCGCTGACCCGGTCGGTGGTCGAGGATCTGTGGGCCGAATACCGCGACCAGCTGCTGTCGCTGGGCGCGAACCGCCTGCGCGCGGTGCCCACGCTGCTGTGGGACGGGCGGGTGTCGCTGCTGACCGGGGTGCTGGCCGGGTTCGGCCGGGCCAGCGCCGAGGTGGGCGCGGTGCTGATCGTGGGGGGCAACATCGCGGGCCATACCCGCACCATGACCACGGCGATCACGCTGGAAACCAACCGCGGCAATCTGGGTCTGGCGGTGGCGCTGGGGATCATCCTGATGGCGCTGACGCTGTCGCTGAACGCCGCGGCCTGGGCCGCCGGGCAATGGGCGCGGAGCCGTCTGGGATGACCGCCGCGATCCTGCCCCTGACGCTGGACCGGGCGGGCTATGCCGTGGGGGGCAAGCCGCTGTTGTCCGATGTCACGCTGACCGTTCCGGCCGGGCGGCGGCTGATCGTGCTGGGGGCGAATGGCGCGGGCAAAAGCCTGCTGTTGCGCCTGTGCCACGGGCTGATCGAGCCGACCTCGGGCCGGCGCCGCTGGGCGCAGGGCGAGGCGCGGCCCGGCGCGCAGGCCATGGTCTTTCAGCGCCCCATCCTGCTGCGCCGCACGGTCGCGGCCAATCTGGCCTATCCGCTGGCGCTGCGGGGTCTGCCGCGCGCCGGGCGCGCCGACACCGTGGCCCGCACGCTGGACCGGTTCGGCCTGGCCGCCCTGGCCGACCGCCCGGCCCGGCTGCTGTCGGGCGGCGAACAGCAGCGCCTGGCGCTGGCGCGGGCCTGGGTGACGGGGCCGCAGGTGCTGTTCCTGGACGAACCCTGTTCGGCGCTGGACCCCTCGGCCACAAGGATCATCGAGGAGATGATCGCCCGCTTTTCGGCCGAGGGGATCACCATCGTCATGACCACGCATGACCTGGGCCAGGCCCGGCGTCTGGCGCAGGACGTGGCCTTCCTGCATCGCGGCCGGCTGATCGAACATCAGGCCGCCGACGGCTTCTTCGCGGGGCCGCAAACCCCCGAGGCCCGCGCCTTTCTTGCGGGCGATCTGATCTGGTAACCAGGGGAGAGAGACCATGTCACCCACCCGTCGTCATGTCCTGTCGGCCCTGACCGGGCTGACGCTGCTGGCCGCCCTGCCCGCCCGCGCGCAGGAGTTCATCACCGTTGCCTCGACCACCTCGACCGAGAATTCGGGGCTGTTCGGGCATATCCTGCCGATCTTCCAGGCCGAAACCGGCATCGAGGTGCGGGTGATCGCCCAGGGCACCGGCCAGGCGCTGGAAACCGGGCGGCGCGGCGATGCCGATGTCGTCTTCGTCCATGCCCGCGCGCAGGAAGACAAGTTCGTGGCCGCAGGCTGGGGCGTGCAGCGCTTCGACGTGATGTACAACGACTTCGTCCTCGTCGGCCCGGCCGAGGACCCGGCGGGCGCAGGCCCGGCCACCACGGCCGCCGAGGCCATGGCCAATGTGGCCGCCGCGGCTGCGCCCTTCGCCTCGCGCGGGGATGACAGCGGCACCCATGTGGCCGAGATGAACCTGTGGTCCACCGCCGGCATCAGGCCCGAGGGGGGCTGGTATCTGTCCACCGGCTCGGGCATGGGGGCCACGCTGAACACTGCCGCACAGGCCGGGGCCTATGCGCTGACCGACCGCGGCACCTGGCTGGGCTTCAACAACCGCGGCCCGCTGCAGATCGTGTTCCAGGGCGACCCGGTGCTGTTCAACCCCTATGGCATCATCCTGGTGAACCCCGAAAAGCACCCCCATGTGAAGGCCGAGGCGGGGCAGAAGTTCATCGACTGGATCGTGTCGCCCGCAGGCCAGCGGGCGATTGCCGATTTCAGGATCGGCGGCGAACAGCTGTTCTTCGGCTCGGCCGGGTAACCGCGGGCGCAGCCTGACACTGCCCGCCCCGGCACTGGTCAAGCGCTTGTGCCGAAGCTATATCCTGCCCCCGACCGGCGGGTGTTCGGGGTCGGGACGCGCGGGGGGCGCGATCTGGCGGCCCGGCCGGTGCGCGATGCCCCCCCGGGGTTCGGTCATGTCCAGCCTTGCGTCCCTTGCCGACTGCCTGGGGCAGGCCCTTGCGGGTCTGGCCCCCGTGGCGGACACGCATCTGCCGCTGGCGCAGGCCCGGGGCGTCGTGCTGGCGCGCGATCTGACCGTTCCCGCCGATCTGCCGGCCCGGGCCCAGGCGCTGCGCGCGGGGCTGGCCGTGCCGGCGCTGGACCTGATGGGGGCCAGTCCCCAGATGCCGCTGCCCTTGCCCGCCCGCCACCCCGTGACGCCCGGCGCGGCGCTGCCCCCCGGCTGCGACGCCGTTCTGCCCGAAGAGGATGTCGACCCCCTTGGCCCGATGGCCCTGCGCACCCCCGGCCCGGGTGAGGGCGTGCGCCTGGCCGGCCAGGATGCGCGGGCGGGTCTGGTCATCGCCCCGGCGGGTGCGGCACTGACCGCGCGCGCGGCGCTGGTGGCGGGGCTGGCGGGCCTGGACCGGGCGGCGGTGCGCCGGCCCGGGGTGGCTATCGACCTGCCCGATCCGGTGCTGGCCGACTTCGCCGCCGCCTGGGCCCGGGATCAGGGGGCCGAGGTGGGAGCGGATCGCGTCGATCTGCTGCTGCGTGCAACCCCCACCCACCGGCCGCGGCTGGCGCTGACCCCGGGCGACACGGCCTGGCTGGCCCGGGTCGACGGGCGGCTGGTGCTGGACCTGCCGCCGCGGTTCGACGGGCTGATGGCGGCGCTGCTGGCGCTGGGCCTGCCCGCGCTGGCGGCGCTGTCGGGCCGCCTCGCGCCGCCCCGCCCCGTGGCGCTGGGGCGCAAGCTGACCTCGGCCATCGGGCTGACCGAGCTTGCCCTGCTGACCCCGGGCCCCGAGGGTTGGCTGCCCGAGGCCGCAGGCACCATCACCCTGGCCGGGCTGACCCGCGCCCGGGCCTTCACCCTGGTGCCGCCGGGGGCCGAGGGCTTTGCCGCCGGCGCCACGGTCCCGGCCCAGCCGCTGGACGCCGAGGGGATGCCGACATGACCGATCAGACCCAGTTCCTGACCGTGCTGTCGCGGGATGAGGCCGAGGCCGCCTTCCTGCACGCCCTGCGCCCCGCGCCGCTGGGGGCCGAACCGGTCGCGCTGGCCGATCTGCCCGGCCGGGTGCTGGTGCAGGACGTGGCGGCCGCGGCCGATGCGCCCCCCTTCGACCGCGCCACGGTCGACGGGTTCGCCGTCCAGGCGGCCGATCTGGCGCAGGCCTCGGGCGCCGAACCCGTGCGGCTGCGCCTGAACCCCGAGGTGATCGCCTGCGGCACCGCGCCCGCGCTGACCGTGACGCCGGGCACGGCCACGCCGATTGCGACCGGCGGCCCCTTGCCGCGCGGGGCCGATGCGGTGGTGATGGTCGAACATACCGACCCCGACGGCGACGGCATCCGCATCCACCGCGCGCTGGCCCCGGGGGCGCATGTCGCCTTTGCCGGGTCGGACATCGCGCGGGGGCAGATCCTGCTGCGCCAGGGCACCGTGATCGGCGCGCGCGAGGTGGCGATGCTGGCCGCCGTCGGGTTGGACCGCGCCCCGGTCCATCGTCGCCCGCGGGTGGCCGTGCTGTCGACGGGGGATGAACTGGTGGCGCCCGGCCAGCCCCTGCGCCCCGCCGGCATCTACGATTCCAACGGCCCGGTGATCGCCGCCGCGCTGCGCGAGAACGGCTGCGAGGCGACCCATCTGGGCGCCATGCCCGACGATGCCGCGGCGCTGGCGGCCGCGGTGCACGCGGCCTTTGCGACCCATGACGCGCTGATCCTGTCGGGCGGCACGTCCAAGGGCGCGGGCGATCTGACCACCCAGGTGATCGCGGGGCTGGGCGCGCCCGGCATCGTGGCGCATGGCGTGGCGCTGAAGCCGGGCAAGCCGCTGTGCCTGGCGGTCTGCGACGGCAAGCCGGTCGTGGTGCTGCCGGGGTTTCCGACCTCGGCCATGTTCACCTTTCACGAACTGGTGGCGCCGGCGCTGCGGATCATGGCCGGCCTGCCGCCACGGGCGCAGGCGCGGGTGACGGCGCGGCTGCCGGTGCGCCTGCCGTCGGACCTGGGGCGGACCGAATTCGCCATGGTCGCACTGACCGACAGCGCCGCGGGCCTGGTCGCCCATCCGGTGGGCAAGGGATCGGGCGCCGTCACCGCCTTTGCCCAGGCCGACGGGTTCGTGACCGTGCCGGCGCTGGCCGACCATCTGCCCGCCGGAGCCGAGGTCGAGGTCACGCTGTTCGGCCCCGCCATCGCCCCGCCGCCGCTGGCCATCATCGGCAGCCATTGCATCGGGCTGGATGCGGTGGTGGGCCGGCTGACCGCGCGGGGGCTGGTGCCGCGCATCCTGGCCACCGGGTCGCACGGGGGGCTGGCGGCGCTGCGGCGACGGGAATGCGACCTTGCGCCAATCCACCTGCTGGATCCGGCCTCGGGCCGCTACAACGCGCCCTTTCTGGCCGAGGGGATGCGGCTGATCCCCGGCTGGCGGCGGATGCAGGGGATCGTGCACCGCCGGGACGACCCGCGGTTCGCGGGACGCGACCTGCAGGAGGCCCTGGCCGCGGTGCTGGCCGATCCGGCTGCGATCATGGTCAACCGCAACCAGGGGTCGGGCACGCGGGTGCTGACCGACCGGCTGCTGGCGGGGGCGCGGCCCGCGGGCTACTGGAACCAGCCCGCCTCGCACAATGCGGTGGCCGCCGCCGTGGCCCAGGGCCGCGCCGACTGGGGCATGGCCATCCGCCCGGTGGCGGACGCCCTGGGCCTGGGGTTCCTGCCGGTGGCCGACGAACACTATGACTTTGCCGCCTGGGCCGACCCGCGCGATGCGGGGGTGCTGGCGGCCTTTGAACAGGCGCTGGCCGACAGTGCGGGGGCCCTGCGGGCGCTGGGCTTCACCCCCGCTGCGGCGGATGCAAGGGGATCAGCATGACCGAGGCCGAAACGCTGGATGCCACCGGGCTGCTCTGCCCGCTGCCCGTGCTGAAGGCGCGCAAGCGTCTGAAATCCATGGCGCCCGGCGCGGTGCTGCGGCTGGTGGCGACCGACCCCGCGGCGGTGATCGACGTGCCGCATTTCTGCAGCGAAAGCGGCCATGTCCTGCTGGCGGTCGAGGAGCCCGAGGGCGCCCCGCGCGTCTTTGTCATCCGCCGAAGCTGACCCCAAAGGACGCATAGGGCACAAAGCGCACCGGATCGCCGGGCGCGATGGTGCAGGCGGCATCCGGCAGTTCGACGAATCCCGTGGCCCAGCTGAGGCCCGAGATCCGGCCCGACCCTTCGGACCGGAACACCTCGGCTCGGCCCTGGTCATCCAGCCGGGCGCGCAGGAATTCGCGGCGGCCGGCCTTCTTGACCTTGGCAAAGGCCGCAGGCACGGCAAAGCCCGGCACCGGCCGCCAGCCCGCCCCGGACAGCATCGACAGTGCCGGCCGCGCAAAGACCAGCGCGCAGGTAAAGGCCGCGACCGGATTGCCCGGCAGGCCAAAGACCGGCACCCCCCGCCACAACGCCAGCGCCAGCGGGCGGCCCGGCTTGACCGCGATGCGCCAGCTGGACAGCTGGCCGTGCTGCCGCAGCAGGCGCGAGACGTGATCCTCATCCCCCGCCGAAGCCCCGCCCGAGGTCAGGATGACATCCGCCGCCGCCGCGCCCGCATCCAGCCGCGCGGCGATGGTCGCCGCATCATCGGGCGCATGGCCCAGATCGACCGGATCGAACCCCCAGCCCGCGATCAGCGCCAGCAGCATCGGCCGGTTCGCGTCATAGATCTGATGCGGCAGGGCGGGCATGCCGGGGTCGGGCAGCAGCTCATCCCCCGTGGACAGCACCGCCACCCGCAGCCGCCGCCGCACCGCGACCTGCGCCACGCCCAGCGCGGTCAGCAGCGCCAGATCGGCCGGGCCCAGCGCGCGGCCCTGGGGCAGCGCCTCGGCCCCCGCGGCCACGTCTTCGCCCGCGCGGCGGGTGTTGATGCGGGCCTTGACCGGGCCGTCAAAGGCCACTGTGCGGCCATCGGTGGCGCAGTCTTCCTCCAGCACGACGGTGTCCACCCCCTCGGGCAGGATCGCGCCGGTCAGGATGCGCACCGCATGGCCGTGCGGCACCGCGGCCCCCAGCGGCTGGCCCGCCGCCGCCCGCCCCGCCACCAGCGGCAGGCGCTGGACGCCCTCGCCGGTCGCGCCCTGGGCAAAGCCATAGCCATCCACCGCCGAATTGGCCTGGGGCGGGTTGGACCGCAGCGCCACGACCGGCGCGGCCAGCACCCGGCCCAAAGCCTGCGCCACGGGCAGCTGTTCCACCGCCGTCACCGCATGCAGCCCCGCGCGCAGCCGGTCCAGCGCCGCATCGACCGGCACCCAGTCCACGCCCTGGGGCATGGCGAAACAGTCGTTGCGCAGGCGCGGCGGCGTCAGGTCGGTTGTAACACTTCCACTCATCGGTGCGCTCCTCGGCTAGGGTGAAGCACCGGTTGCTGGGAGAGGGTCGCCGCAGGGTGGTCGAGGG
>JACXUX010000416.1 GCA_014763725.1 Rhodobacterales bacterium | reverse complement strand
CGGGGCCGCTGTTCGGCCCCTGGTCGGCCCATCCGGCGGCGGTGGCAGCGCTGTGCCTGGCCGCGGGGTTCCTGGCCGCGGGGGCGCGGGCGCATCTGGTGGCGGCGCCGGTGCTGGCCGCGCCCTACGCCGGCGCCGTCCAGGGCCGTGTGGTGGGGATCGACCGCTCGGCCTCGGACGCGCTGCGCGTGACGCTGGACCGCGTGGTGCTGACCGGGCTGGCGGTGGAGGAGACGCCCGCACGGGTGCGGCTGTCGCTGCGCGAAGGCGGGGCCGTGCCCCAGCCCGGTCAGGTGGTGCTGGTGGCCGCGCGGCTGGCCGCACCCGCGGGGCCGGCCGATCCGGGCGGGTTCGACTTTCGCCGCATGGCCTGGTTCCAGCAGCTGGGCGGCGTGGGCTATGCCACCGGGCCGCTGGTGCTGTGGCAGGACCCCGCGCCGCGCGAACAGCTGCTGAACCGGCTGCGCCGGCATCTGGCCCAGGGCATCATGGCGGGGGTGCCGGGCGATGCCGGGGCCTTTGCCGCCGGGGTGCTGACGGGTGACCGGTCGGGGCTGAGCCAGCAGGCGACGGCGGATCTGCGCGATTCGGGCCTGTCGCATCTGCTGGCGATTTCGGGCATGAACATGGCCTTTCTGGTGGCCTTCGTCTTTGCGCTGGTGCGCCACGGTCTGGCGCTGGTGCCGCCGCTGGCGCTGCGGGTGCATGGCAAGAAGGTGGCGGCGGTCGTGGCGCTGGCGGTGGCGGCGTTCTACCTGGCGCTGTCGGGGGCGAATGTGGCCACCGAGCGGGCCTTTGTCATGGTGGCGGTGATGCTGGGCGCGGTGCTGGCCGACCGCCGCGCGATCAGCCTGCGGTCCGTCGCCATCGCCGCACTGGTGCTGCTCTTGTGGAAACCCGAGAGCCTGCTGGCGCCCGGCTTCCAGATGAGCTTTGCCGCCACGCTGGCGCTCATCGTGGGGTTCCAGGCCCTGCAGGACCGGCCGATGCCCGGCTGGGCGCGCTGGGCGGTGGGGCTGGTGGCGTCCTCGGTCCTGGGGGGGCTGGCCACCGCGCCCTTTGCCGCGGCCACCTTCAACCGCTTTGCCGATTTCGGCCTGCTGGCCAATCTGCTGACGGTGCCGGTGATGGGCGCGGTGGTGATGCCTGCGGGCGCGGTGGCGGCGATCCTGGCGCCGCTGGGTCTGGCCGCCCTGCCGCTGTTCGTGCTGCGGCTGGGGTGTGACTGGATCCTGCTGGTCGCGGCCTGGGTCGCGGGGTGGGAGGGCGCGGTGACCATGATCCGCGCCCCCGGGCCGGGTGTGCTGCCGGTGCTGGCGCTAGGGGGGCTGTGGCTGGCGCTGGTGCCGGGGCGGGCGCGGCTGCCGGGGCTGGTGCCGCTGGCGGCGGGGCTGGTGCTGTGGTCGGCTGAGCCGCGGCCCGCCGTGCTGATCAGCGCCGAGGGCGGGCTGGTCGGTCTGATGGGCCCCGAGGGGCGCGCGCTGTCGGATGGGCGCGCGGCCGGGTTCGTCGCCCGCGGCTGGCTGGAAAATGACGGCGACGCGGCGACCCCCGCGCAGGCCGCCGCCCGGCCGGGGTTTCAGGGGCCGCGCGGCGCGCGCCGGTTCCAGGTTGCGGGCCTGTCGGGCGTGGTGCTGCGCGGGCAGGGGGCGCTGGCCGACCTGCCCGCGGCCTGTGCGGGCGCCGATCTGGTGATCCTGGCCGAGGATCTTCCCGCAGGCGGCGCGCCCGCCGGCTGCCGGGTGTTCGACCGGCGCGCCCTGGTCGCCACGGGGGCGATGACGCTGCAGCCCGTCGCCGACGGGGTCGCCCCGCGCCCGATGCATCTGGCCAC
>JACXUX010000415.1 GCA_014763725.1 Rhodobacterales bacterium | reverse complement strand
CGTGATCTTCTTCACTGACCAGCCTTGGACATGAAAGGCCCGCCGAACCCGCGCGATCGTATCCACCCGCTTCAACTCCCCCTCCGCCCGCTGCCTCGCCGCGGACGGTCCGACGAATGCCGAGGGGGGTCAAAATTGGACGCCGATCACCCCGCCTGGGGGGGCAAAGTTGCACGCCGAAACACACGGAAGCACGGCCATGTGAACGAGGCCGCCTTCTACAACCGCGACAGCGAGGTGTTCGACGGCCCGGTGCTGCTGGGCATCGTGCTGTCGCTTGTGGGGATCCTGGCACTGGCCTCGGAAACCGAGACGTGCGCGCCCTGACCGGCAACCTGTCCGGCCCGGGCCCGTGGCTGCTGGCCGAGTGGCGGCCCTGATGTTCCTGCATGCGGAACGGCATTCCTTTTTGCTTGCCCCGTTCCGCGGGGGTGGATAGGCTGCAGTCAGAGGATTCCGGAGGGACACGATGAAAGCACTTCTTCTTGCCGCCACTGCCGCGCTGACCGCGTCGCCCGCGCTGGCCCATGTCGACGCGGCCGCCCACGGCTCGCTGGCCGCCGGCTTGGCGCATCCGATGATGGGCGCCGACCATCTGCTGGCAATGGTTGCGGTGGGCCTGCTGGCCGCGGCGACCGGCGGACGCGCGCTGCTGGCGCTGCCTGCCGCTTTCGTGGGCAGCATGGCGCTGGGCTATGCCGCCACGCTGGCCGGTCTGGCCCTGCCGATGGTCGAGCCGATGATCATGGCCTCGGTCCTGATCCTGGGCGTGCTGGTCGCCCTGGCGGCGCAACTGCCGCTGGCTCCGGCCGCGGCACTGATCGCGGTGTTCGGTGCGGCGCATGGCGCGGCCCATGGCGCCGAACTGGGCCAGGCCGGCGCGCTGACCTTCGGCGCGGGCTTCCTTCTGGCCACCGCCGCGCTGCATGCCGCGGGCCTGGGCCTGGGCCGCCTCACGGCCCGCCTGCTGACCGGCCAGCGCGTCCTGCGCGCGCTGGGCGCGGTCGTGGCGCTGGCGGGCGGCGCGCTCTCGCTCGCCTGAGGGCGCCTGAACCAACCAGGGGGCCGCAGACCCGGCGGGGTCTGCGGCCCTTTGCCATGCGCCGGGCCCGGCAGATCGGTCACGCATCATCAGATTCGCTGATTGGTTAATTCAGGAAATGCGAATGGGAATTATGATCAAGCTCTGTTAGAACGAGTCCATTCGCTGCGCCGTCCCTGCCCCCGCGGGGCCGGCCATCCGCAATCGCACCCAAGTTGGAGGACACGATGGACGGCAACGACGTCAACGGCACCGGCAAATGCCCGGTGATGCACGGGGGGCTGACCAGCATCGGCAGCAATGTCATTACGGCGGCCTGATGATCCGCATGTCGTGGCACGCCGCGGGCACCTATCGGGTGCAGGACGGCCGCGGCGGCGCCGGCACCGGCAACCACCGCTTCGCGCCGCTGAACAGCTGGCCCGACAACGCCAACCTCGACAAGGCCCGCCGCCTGCTGTGGCCGATCAAGAAGAAATACGGCAACAAGCTGAGCTGGGCCGACCTGATGGCGCTGGCCGGCACCATCGCCTATGAATCGATGGGCCTGAAAACCTATGGCTTTGCCTTCGGCCGCGAAGACATCTGGGCGCCGGAAAAGGACGTCTACTGGGGGTCGGAAAAGGAATGGCTCGCGCCGTCCGAGAGCCGCTATGAGGACGTGACCCGCCCCGAGACGATGGAAAACCCGCTGGCTGCCGTGCAGATGGGCCTGATCTACGTCAACCCCGAAGGCGTGAACGGCAAGCCCGACCCGCTGGCCACCGCGAGGCAGGTGCGCGAAACCTTTGCCCGCATGGCGATGAACGACGAGGAAACTGTCGCGCTGACCGCAGGGGGCCACACCGTCGGCAAGGCGCATGGCAACGGCCGGGCCGAGAACCTGGGCCCCGCGCCGGAAGGTGCCGACATCGCCGAACAGGGCTTGGGCTGGATGAACCACACCACCCGCGGCATCGGGCGCGATGCCGTCACGAGCGGCATCGAAGGCGCCTGGACCACCTATCCGACCAGGTGGGACAACGGTTATTTCACCCTGCTGCTGAACTACGACTGGGAACTGAAGAAATCCCCCGCCGGTGCCTGGCAGTGGGAGCCGGTGAACATCAAGGAAGAGGACAAGCCGGTTGACGTCGAAGACCCGTCGATCCGCTACAATCCGATCATGACCGACGCCGACATGGCGATGAAGATGGACCCGATCTATCGGGAAATTTCCGAGCGGTTCTACAAGGATCCCGACTACTTCTCCGAAGTGTTCGCCCGCGCCTGGTTCAAGCTGACCCACCGCGACATGGGGCCGCGCAGCCGCTACATCGGCCCCTGGGCGCCGAAGGAAGACCTGATCTGGCAGGACCCGGTGCCCGCCGGTGCGACCGACTGGGACATCGGTGCCGCCAAGCGCGAGATTGCGGCCTCGGGCCTGTCGGTCGCCGATCTGGTGGCGACCGCCTGGGACAGCGCCCGCACCTTCCGCCAGTCCGACTATCGCGGCGGTGCCAATGGCGCGCGCATCCGCCTTGCCCCGCAGAAGGACTGGGAAGGCAACGAGCCCGCCCGTCTGGCGCGCGTGCTGGCGGTGCTGGAACCCATCGCGGTCCGGCATGGCGCCTCGGTGGCCGACATCATCGTGCTGGCGGGCAACGTGGGCGTCGAGACGGCGGCAAAGGCCGCGGGCTTTGACGTCGAGGTGCCGTTCGCGGCCGGCCGCGGTGACGCGACCGACGCGATGACCGATGCCGACAGCTTCAAGTGGCTCGAACCCGTCGCCGACGGCTTCCGCAACTGGCTGAAGAAGGACTATGTCGTCTCGGCCGAGGAGATGATGCTCGACCGTGCGCAGCTCATGGGTCTGACTGCGCCCGAGATGACCGTCCTGGTCGGCGGGATGCGGGCGATGGGTGCCAACCACGGCGGCACCAAGCACGGCGTCTTCACCGACCGCGAAGGCGCGCTGACCACCGATTTCTTCGCCAATCTGACCGACATGGGGCTGAAGTGGGTGCCGACCGGCGCCAACAGCTATGACATTGTCGACCGCAAGTCGGGTGCGAAGAGGTGGACGGCGACGCGGGCGGATCTCGTGTTCGGGTCGAACTCGATCCTGCGCGCCTATGCCGAGGTCTATGCCCAGGACGACAA
>JACXUX010000414.1 GCA_014763725.1 Rhodobacterales bacterium | reverse complement strand
GCACGCCGACGCGTCACCGTGCTCTGGACCATGATCCAGCGCCGACAGACCTACGATCCTCTCATCAAAGCTGCTTGACTTCCGCATTACGCAGCCCTCAGCCGGGCCAGATGGTCGGGAGTGGGGGCGGGCAGGTGGCGGTCCACGGCCCCGGCCACGGCCCCCAGCGCCGGATAGGCCAGGTTCGCCTGCAGCTGTCCCCAGACCCGCGGCAGCAGCGGCAGATACTGCGGTTTGCCCGCCCCGGCCAGCCTAGCAAACACCCCCAGGATGCGCAGCGCCCGCTGCGCGCCCAGCACGGCCAGCGCTGCGGCGAACTCGGCCCCGGTCGCGCCGGTCGCGCGGCGGAACCGCTCGGCCAGGGCCGCGGCCAGATCGGCGGGCACGTCGCGGCGGGCATCCTGGATCAGCGAGACCAGATCATAGGCCGGCTGTCCGCCCTGGGCCAGCTGAAAGTCCAGCAGCCCAATCCGCGCCAGCCCCGCCCGCCCGGGCAGCCACAGCAGGTTTTCGGCGTGGTAGTCGCGCAGGATCAGCACGCGCGGCCCGTCGGCATGGGCGCGCAGCGCCGCGGCCAGCGGCCGGGTCAGGTCGTCGGCCGCGGCCTCGGGGGCGCGGGCATAGGCGGTGACGGCCAGGCCCGCGGCCCCCGCCCAGTCCTGCGCGGTCAGGTCGGGCAGGCCGGGCGGCACCGGCGCGCGTTGAAGATGCACCAGCACGTCCACCGCCACGCCATAGGCCGTGGCGGCGGTCGCAGGGTCCGCCGCGGCCAGCCGCGCCAGCAGCAGATCGCCCAGATCCTCCAGCAGCAGGAACCCCGCCGCGGCATCGGCGGCGATCGCGCGCGGCGGCGACAGGCCCAGCAGGGCCAGATGGTCGGCGATGCGCAGAAAGGGCGCGATCTCCTCCCCGCTGCCGGGCGGGGCGTCCATCAGCACGGCCGTGGCATCACCCCGCGTCAGCCGCGCATAACGGCGGGCCGAGGCATCGCCCGCCAGCGGCCGCGCCGTGGCGCTGTCCCAGCCCGCCCGCGCCAGCAGGTCGCGGCGGGCGATGTCGCGCGCCGCAGGCGTCATGCCGCCAGTCCGTCCAGCCGGTCGGCCCAGACCGCCGCTGGGCCCGTCAGCGTGACGCGGCGCCCGTCGTCCCAGGGGTCCAGCTGCAGGGTCAACGCCGCGGGCGGGCGCAGGCTGCCCAGCCGGTCGGGCCATTCGACCAGGCAGATCGCGCGGTCGAAGGCCTCGTCCAGGCCCAGTTCGGCGCCCTCTTCGGGGTGGGTCAGGCGATAAAGGTCGGCATGCCAGATCTCGGCCGCGCCATCGTCATAGACCTGCACCAGGGTAAAGCTGGGCGAGGGGATGTCCTCGCACCGGCCCAGACGGGCGCGGATCAGCGCCCGCGACAGGCTGGTCTTGCCCGCGCCGATCCCGCCCTGCAGCAGCAGCGTGTCACCGGGGCGCAGCCGCGGGGCCAGCGCCGCGCCCAGCCGGTCGGTTGCCGCCGCATCGGGCAGCAGCAGGGTGCGGGTGGCCTGATCGGGTGCGGCGGACATGCCGCGACTTTAGCCGCCCCGTCCCGCCCCGCAAGCCGGAACGGACATCCCCGCAGCCGGGCCCGCCGCCGGGGCGCCGGGCCGTGCCCGCAGAGGCCCGCGCGCCCTGTGCAAACCGCGGGGGAAGGGCCCGGGCTGCGCAAAACGAATACCGGAATGCAAAGTTTCAAGGTGGCGAGAATAACTGTTCCATCCCGGATGATCACATGGACCCTCGCCGGTCTGCCCTGTTCATGGCAAGGTCGATCCTGCGCGAGGTTCGGGAGGGGGCGCGGGCATGCTG
>JACXUX010000088.1 GCA_014763725.1 Rhodobacterales bacterium | reverse complement strand
GATAGGGCGGGCGGCCCGGCCGGGCCGCCCGCCCTATCTGCGGCTGGTCAGGAACGACGACTGACGGATCACAGCGCGGTGCGCCGCCCGATGTAGCGCCGGGACGACAGCTCCTCGGCCACCAGGAAAGCCAGTTCCAGCGACTGGCTGGCATTCAGCCGAGGGTCGCAGGCGGTGTGGTAGCGGCTGGACAGATCCTCATCCGACACGGCGCGCAGACCGCCCGTGCATTCGGTGACATCCTTGCCCGTCATCTCGAAATGCACGCCGCCAGGGATCGTGCCCTCGTCCTTGTGCACGGCAAAGAATTCGCGCACCTCGCCCAGCACGGCGTTGAAGGTGCGGGTCTTGTAGCCCGACGACGACTTGATCGTGTTGCCGTGCATCGGGTCGCAGGACCAGACGACATTCGCGCCCTCTTCCCGCACCGCGCGGATCAGGCGGGGCAGATGTTCGGCCACCTTGCCCGCGCCGAAGCGCGCGATCAGCGTCAGCCGGCCCGGTTCGTTGGCGGGGTTCAGCTTGGCCATCAGGACCTTGAGATCCTCGGCCGTGGTGGTGGGGCCGCATTTCAGCCCGATCGGGTTCTGCACGCCGCGGCAGAATTCGACATGCGCGCCATCGGGTTGGCGGGTGCGGTCGCCGATCCAGATCATGTGGCCCGACCCCGCCACCGGCAGGCCGGTGGTCGAATCGATGCGGCAGAGCGCCTCTTCATATTCCAGCAGCAGCGCCTCGTGGCTGGTGTAGAATTCGACCGTGTGCAGCGTGTGGGCGGTGTCGGCATTGACGCCCGCCGCGGTCATGAAGTCCAGCGCGTCGGAAATGCGGTTCGACATCTCGCGATAGCGTTCGGCCTTGTCCTGGTCGGCAAAGCCCAGCGTCCAGCTGTGCACGCGGTGGATGTCGGCGAAGCCGCCGGTCGAAAAGGCGCGCAGCAGGTTCAGGCTGGCCGCGGCCTGGGTATAGGCCTGCAGCATCCGCGCGGGGTCGGGGCGGCGCGCCTCGGGCGTGGGGTCGAAGCCGTGGATGATGTCGCCGCGGTAGCTGGGCAGTTCGACCCCGCCGATCACCTCGGTGGGCGCCGACCGCGGCTTGGCGAACTGGCCTGCCATGCGGCCGATCTTCACCACCGGCACCTTGGCGGCATAGGTCAGAACCACCGCCATCTGCAGCATCACGCGGAACGTGTCGCGGATGTTGTCGGCGCTGAATTCGGCAAAGGATTCGGCGCAGTCGCCGCCCTGCAGGATGAAGGCGCGGCCCTCGGCCACCTCGGCCAGCTGCTTCCTCAGCCGCCGCGCCTCGCCCGCAAAGACCAGGGGCGGATACTTGGACAGCTGACCCTCGACCGCCTGCAGGGCCGCCTGGTCGGGATAGTCGGGCATCTGGATCCGCGGCTTTGCGCGCCAGTCCGATTTGCTCCAGCCCTTGGTCATCGTCGTCTCCGTCCGTTTGCGGTGAGACCTCATAGGAAAAACCCGCGCCGAATGCAAAGGCGAAGCCCCTTGAAGGCGCCCTGAATTCCTGTTTGCGTAGTCCGAAACCGACAGGATTGGTCGCACCATGTCCGAACCCGCGCGCCGGGCCAGCCCCGCGCCCAAGGCCGCCCCACCCCGGCGCTATGTCTTCCTGCTGCTGGACCGGTTCACCATGCTGCCCTTTGCCGGGGCGATCGAACCCCTGCGCATCGCCAACCGCGTGGCCGGCCGGCAGGTCTATGAATGGCTGCTGGCGGGCGAGGCGGGTCGGGGGGGCGAGGCGGTCTGCTCGAACGGCACCGCCTTCCGCCTGGACATGGGGCTGGAGGAGCTGGACCGCGACGACACGCTGCTGGTCTGCGGCGGGCTGGACGTGCGCGAGGCCACCAGCCGCGCCATCGTCAACTGGCTGCGGCGCGAGGCCCGGCGCGGTCTGGCCGTGGGGGGCCTGTGCACCGGCGCCTGGACGCTGGCCCGCGCCGGCCTGCTGGACGGGCGCAAGGCCACGATCCACTGGGAAAACCAGGACGGATTCGTCGAGGATTTCGCCGATATCCGGCTGACGAAATCGGTCTTCGTCGTCGACGGGCAGAGGCTGACCTCGGCCGGCGGCACCGCCTCGATCGACCTGATGCTGAAGATCATCGCCCGCGACCTGGGCGACGAGGTCGCCAACGAGGTGGCCGACCGGCTGATCTATTCCGCCATCCGCACCGACCAGGACGTGCAGCGGCTGTCGATTCCCACCCGCATCGGCGTGCGCCACCCCAAGCTGGCCCAGGTCATCCAGATGATGGAGGCCCATGTCGAGGACCCGATCAGCCCCGCCGACCTGGCCGAGGCCGTGGGCATGTCCACCCGCCAGCTGGAACGGCTGTTCCGCCGCTATCTGAACCGCAGCCCCAAGCGCTATTACATGGAACTGCGCCTGCAGAAGGCGCGCAACCTGCTGATGCAGACCGACATGAGCGTGATCAACGTGGCGCTGGCCTGCGGCTTTGCCTCGCCCAGCCATTTCTCGAAATGCTACCGCGCGCATTACGCCACCACGCCCTATCGCGAACGGGGCACCCAGGGCGGCACCGTCAGGCCTGCCGCGCGGCTGTCGATCTGACTGCCGCGCGGACCCGACGAATTTTCGCCGAAAATTCGTCTACCCCAGGAATTTTCGGCGAAAATTCCTGGGGCGCGCGGCTCAGCGCGGCGCCAGGCGGTAGACCGCCCCGTCCACCACCTACAGGAACCAGATGGCGCCATCGGCCGCTTCGGCCAGGTCGCGGACGCGGCCGGTCTCGGGCGCCTCGATGCGTTCCTCGGCATGGCCGCGGTCGGGGTCCAGCCGGCTTATGAAGCCTGCGTTCAGCGAGCCCGTGAACACGTCCCCCTTCCAGGCCGGGATGCCGCGGCCGGAATGGAACAGCAGGCCCGAGGGCGCGATCGACGGGTCCCAGTAGTGCACGGGCTGTTCGAGGCCGGGCCTTGCGCGCCCCTCGCCGATGCGCGACCCGTCGTAGTCGCGGCCATAGGTGATGACGGGCCAGCCGTAGTTGCGCCCGGCCTGCACGCGGTTCAGTTCGTCCCCCCCGCGCGCGCCGTGTTCCACGACCCAGAGATTGCCCTGCAGGTCCAGTGCCGCGCCCTGGGGGTTGCGGTGGCCCTTGGAATAGAGCTCGGGCCGCGCTGCGGCCAGTTCCGGCGCGCCGGCGGGCCGGCCGTCTCGGGTCAGGCGGACGACGCTGCCCTCATGCCGGGACAGGTCCTGCGCATGTTCGCGCGTGCCGCGGTCGCCGAGGGTCAGATAGAGATGCCCGTCCGTCCCCTCGACCACGCGCGAGCCGAAATGCTGCCCGCCGCGGACGCCGGGCGCCATCTCGAACAGCAGGCGCAGATCGTCCAGACGGCTGGCGGCCGGGTCCAGCCGCGCCACCGCCAGCGCGGTGCCGGCGCCGCCGCCGTCCTGGGGGCGGGCAAAGGTCAGGAAGATCTCGCCCGTGCGGGCGAAGTCACGCGCCACGGTCACGTCCAGCAGCCCGCCCTGCCCCTGCGCCGCCACCTGCGGCAGCCCCGCGATCGGCTGGTCCGCGCCTCCCGAAGCCGGGAACAGCGTCAGCCGCCCGTCGCGTTCGGTCACCAGAAACCGGTTGTCGGGCAGGAAGTCCAGCGCCCAGGTTTCGTCCAGACCCGTGGCCATGGCCGTGATCTGCATCGGTCCGGCCGAGGTGGTCACCACCCCGGCCGCGGCGGCGGGGGCGGTCAGGATCGTCAGGGCCGCCAGCAGGGCAGGAAGCATAGATCGTCTCCGTCATCGCAGGGCAGGCGCAACGATAGCGCATCGCGCGCCCGGGCGCGGGAACGTGAACGCGCGTGACCGCCGCGGTGGCGTCTTTTCTTTTGACCGGGGCCGCTCTAGGTTCCTGCCACAGGTCAAAAACCAACACAGGGAGAAGCGACCGATGAAGAAGATGATGACCGCAACGGCCATGGTGGCGCTGATGGCCGGCGCCGCCACGGCTCAGGACGTCAAGATCGGCATCCTGCTGGGCTTTACCGGCCCGCTGGAATCGATCACGCCGTCGATGGCGCTGGGCGCCGAACTGGCGATCAAGGAAGTGAACGACAGCGGCAAGTTCGCGCTGGGCACCGTCACCGCGGTGCGCAGCGACTCGACCTGCGTCGATGCGGCGGCGGCGACGGCGGCGGCCGAGCGGCTGGTCACCTCGGACAAGGTCGCGGCGATCATGGGCGCGGACTGCTCGGGCGTGACGGGTGCGGTGCTGCAGAACGTGGCGCGGCCCAACGGCGTGGGCATGATCTCGCCCTCGGCCACCAGCCCCGCGCTGTCGACGGCCGAGGATGACGGGCTGTTCTTCCGCACCGCCCCGTCGGATGCACGTCAGGGCGTGGTGATGACCAATGTCATCATGGACCGCGGCTTCAAGACGGTCGCGCTGACCTATACCAACAACGACTACGGCAAGGGCCTGGCCGACAGCTTCCAGGCGGCGTTCGAGGCCGCGGGCGGCAAGGTCACGATCAGCGTCCCGCATGAGGACGGCAAGGCCGACTATTCGGCCGAGGTGGCCTCGCTGGCCTCGGCCGGGGGCGAGGTTCTGGTTGTCGCGGGTTACACCGACCAGGGCGGCAAGGGCATCATCCAGGCCAGCCTCGATTCGGGCGCCTTCGACAGCTTCGTGCTGCCCGACGGCATGGTGGGCCAGCAGATCGCGACCGACCTGGGCGCGAGCCTGAACACCTCGTTCGGCCAGTATCCGGGCACCGACAGCAAGGGCGCCGAGGTGTTCCAGGGACTGGCGACCGCGGCGGGCTTCGACGGCACCTCGGCCTTTGCGCCGGAATCCTATGATGCGGCTGCGCTGATCATGATGGCGATGGCGGCCGCCGGGTCGACCGCGTCCAGGGACTGGTCGACCAAGGTGATGGACCTGGCCAACGCCCCGGGCGAACCGATCCTGCCGGGCGAACTGGGCAAGGCGCTGGACCTGATCGCCGCGGGCACCGACATCGACTATGTCGGCGCCACCGCCGTGGAACTGATCGGCGCGGGCGAATCCGCGGGCAACTACCGCGAAGTCGAGTTCAAGGACGGCGAGATCGTCACCGTCCGCTTCCGCTGAGCGCGACGATCCTGTAACAGCAGAGGAAACGGCCCGGGGATGACCCCGGGCCGTTGCCTTGCAACAGGCCCCCGGGCGCCACGGCGGAACGGGGGCAGCCACGGGGAAACCGCATGATCGTCGTCGAGGATCTGCACAAGCATTTCGGCGGCTTCCGGGCCGTCGACGGGGCGTCGATCGAGGTCCGCAAGGGGTCGATCACGGGTCTGATCGGGCCGAACGGCGCGGGCAAGACCACGCTCTTCAACTGCATCGCCGGGCGCTACCGGCCCACCTCGGGCCGGGTCCTGATGGATGGCGCGGACATCACCGGCCTGCCGCCGCATGAGTTGTTCCACAAGGGGCTGCTGCGCACCTTCCAGATCGCGCATGAATTCGGCAGCATGACGGTGCGGGAAAACCTGATGATGGTGCCCGCCGGCCAGTCGGGCGAGACGCTGTGGAATGCCTGGTTCCACCGCGGTCGTGTGGCGGCCGAGGAACGCGCCCTGCGCGACCGCGCCGACGAGGTGCTGGAATTCCTGACCATCAGCCATCTGGCCGATCAGCGGGCCTCCGACATCTCGGGCGGGCAGAAGAAGCTTCTGGAACTGGGCCGGACGATGATGGTCGATGCCAAGATCGTCTTTCTGGACGAGGTGGGCGCGGGCGTGAACCGCACGCTGCTGAACACGATCGGCGATGCCATCGTGCGGCTGAACCGCGAACGCGGCTATACCTTCTGCGTGATCGAACACGACATGGATTTCATCGCACGCCTGTGCGACCCGGTGATCGTGATGGCCGAGGGCCGCGTGCTGGCCGAGGGCAGCGTCGACCAGGTCAAGAACGACGAACGCGTGATCGAGGCCTATCTGGGCACCGGGCTGAAGAACAAGGTCAAGGAGGCGGCGCATGACTGACCTGCCCCGCGCCCCCGAATTTTCTGCGAAAATTCCGGGCGCGTCGAATTTTCGCAGAAAATTCGCCCCGACCCGCGCAGGGGGGCGTCATGGCTGAACCCTTCCTGATCGGCGAGGAGATGACCGGCGGCTATGGCGCGGCCGACATCCTGAACGGCTGCACGCTGGCGGTGGAACAGGGCCAGATCGCGGTGATCGTGGGCCCGAACGGCGCGGGCAAGTCCACAGCGATGAAGGCGGTGTTCGGCATGCTGCGGCTGCGGCGCGGCTCGGTCCGGCTGATGGGCCAGGACATCACGGCGCTGTCGCCCCAGGCGCGGGTGGCGCGCGGCATGGCCTTCGTGCCGCAGACGCAGAACATCTTCACCTCGATGACGGTCGAGGAAAACCTCGAGATGGGGGCCTTCCTGCGCACCGACGACATCCGCCCGACGATGGAACAGGTCTATGAGCTTTTCCCCATCCTGCGGCAGAAACGGCGGCAGGCGGCGGGCGAGCTGTCGGGCGGCCAGCGCCAGCAGGTGGCCGTGGGCCGCGCGCTGATGACCCAGCCCAAGGTGCTGATGCTGGACGAACCGACCGCGGGCGTCAGCCCCATCGTGATGGACGAGCTGTTCGACCGCATCATCGAGATCGCGCGGACCGGCATTTCCATCCTGATGGTCGAACAGAACGCGCGCCAGGCGCTGGAGATCGCCGACAAGGGCTATGTGCTGGTCCAGGGCGCGAACCGCTTCACCGACACCGGGCGGGCCCTGCTGGCCGACCCCGAGGTGCGGCGCACCTTCCTGGGGGGTTGAGGCATGGACATCCTGAACGCACTGACGGCCTTCCTGAACTTCGTCTTCATTCCGGCCACAGCCTACGGCGCGCAGCTGGCGCTGGGGGCGCTGGGGGTGACGTTGATCTACGGCATCCTGCGGTTTTCCAACTTTGCCCATGGCGACACCATGGCGCTGGGGACCACGGTCGTCATCCTGATGACCTGGGGGTTGCAGGCGGCGGGCATCGGGCTGGGGCCGCTGCCCACGGCGCTGATCGCCCTGCCCTTCGGCATCGCGGTCATGGCGGGCGTCGTTCTGGCCACCGACCGGATGGTCTATCGCTTCTACCGGCGCAAGCGGGCGGCGCCGACGATCCTGGTCATCGTCTCGCTGGGGGTGATGTTCGTGATGAACGGGATCACCCGCTTCATCATCGGGGTCGAGGATCAGGTCTTTGCCGATGGCGCGCGCTTCGTGCTGACCGCCAGGCAGTTCCGCGACCTGACCGGCCTGGACGAGGGGCTGGCGATCCGCACCACCCAGGTGATCACGCTGGTCACGGCGGTGGTCGTGGTGGGCTGGCTGTTCTGGTTCCTGACGCGCACCCGCACGGGCAAGTCGATGCGCGCCTTTTCCGACAACGAGGATCTGGCGCTGCTGTCGGGCATAAACCCCGAACGCGTGGTGGCGGTGACCTGGATCATCGCGGCGGCGCTGGCCACCATTGCCGGGGTGCTTTACGGCCTGGACAAGTCGTTCAAGCCCTTCACCTATTTCCAGCTGCTGCTGCCGATCTTCGCGGCGGCGATCGTGGGCGGGCTGGGCAGTCCGCTGGGCGCGATCGCGGGCGGCTTCGTCATCGCCTTTTCCGAGGTGATGGTGACCTATGCTTGGAAGAAGGTGGTGACCTACCTGCTGCCCGAAAGCCTGGCGCCCGAGGGCCTGGTCCAGCTGATGGGCACCGACTACAAGTTCGCCGTCAGCTTTGCCATCCTGATCCTGGTGCTGCTGTTCCTGCCCACCGGCCTGTTCAAGGGGAAATCGGTATGATCCCGCGGAACCTGCTGCTGTTTCTGGGCGTTGCCGCCCTGTTCGTGATCACCGGCTTTGCGCAAAGCTGGAACCTGGCGCTGGCCGTTCTGAACATGTCGCTGATCAGCGCCATCATGGCGCTGGGGGTGAACATGCAATGGGGCTATGCGGGGCTGTTCAACACCGGGGTGATGGGGTTCGTGGCGCTTGGGGGGCTGGCGGTGGTGCTGGTGTCCGCAGCCCCCGTGCCCGAGGGCTGGGCCGCGGGTGGCCCGGGCATCCTGTTGGCGCTGGTGCTGGGGGCGGCGACCATCGTCGCGGCCGTGCTGGTGCGCACGCGGATGCGGCCGGGCCGGCTGCGCGGGCTGGTGCTGGCCGTGGTGCTGATCGGGGGCTTCTTCCTGTATCGCGCGGTCTTCGACCCGGCGGTGACGGCGGTCGAGGCCTTCAACCCCGCCGTGGCCGGCAACCTGGGCGGTCTGGGCCTGCCGATCCTGCTGGCCTGGCCGGTGGGGGGCCTCTTGGCCGCCGCCGCGGCCTGGGCCATCGGCAAGACGGCGCTGGGGCTGCGGTCGGACTATCTGGCCATCGCCACGCTGGGCATTGCCGAGATCATCATCGCGGTGCTGAAGAACGAGGACTGGCTGGCGCGCGGGGTCAAGAACATCATCTCGCTGCCCCGCCCGGTGCCCTATGAGGTGGACCTGCAGGCCCAGGCAGGCTTCGTCGCCTGGGCGCAGGGCTGGGGGTTCGATCCGGTCACGGCGTCGTCCATCGTGGTCAAGCTGTGCTATGCCGGCCTGTTCGGCGCGGTGCTGCTCGCGGTGGTGGTGCTGTCGGAACGCGCGCTGAACAGCCCCTGGGGGCGGATGATGCGCGCGATCCGCGACAACGAGGTCGCGGCCGAGGCGATGGGCAAGGACGTGACGCGCCGGCATCTGCAGATCTTCGTGCTGGGCTCGGCGGTGATCGGCATCGCGGGCGCGATGATGACCACGCTGGACGGCCAGCTGACGCCGGGCAGCTATCAGCCGCTGCGCTATACCTTCCTGATCTGGGTGATGGTGATCGTGGGCGGGTCGGGCAACAACTGGGGCGCGGTCCTGGGCGGATTCCTGATCTGGTGGCTGTGGGTGATGGTGGAGCCGATCGGCCTGTCGGTCATCGGCGGGCTGACGGCGGGCCTGCCCGAGGGGTCCTGGCTGAAGGGGCACCTGGCTGATGCGGCAGCGCACATGCGGCTGTTGACCATGGGGATCATCCTGCTGGTCGTGCTGCGCTTCAGCCCCAGGGGGCTGATCCCCGAGCGCTGAGCGGGCCGGGGGCGCGGCCGGGGGGCTGTCTGCCCCCCGGGTCGGCCCCCTGGGCCGACCTCCCCCCGAGGATATTTGGCCGGGAAGCCGGGGACGCCTGGGGGCGCGAATGCGACATCGGCTGTCGCAAAGCTGCAGGCAGGCGGGGCGTGGGGCGGCCAGTCTGATC
>JACXUX010000413.1 GCA_014763725.1 Rhodobacterales bacterium | reverse complement strand
CATTTCGTGGCCGACGATCCGCCGCCTGCGCTGGTCGCCGATCTGGCCGATGTCTGGGCGGCCACGGGCGGCGATCTGGCGGCGGTGACGGCGGCGCTGTCGCGGAACAGCGGGTCGTCGTGGTAGATCGCCTCGATCAGCCGGCGCTGCTGGCCCGACAGCTGCAGCCGCTGTTCGGGCGCCCAGCTGGACACCGGCACCGCACCCGCCGTCAGCAGCATCCGTTCCACCCCCACGGTGTAGACGGTCTGCGGCGCGGTCCCGGGCAGGCTGGCCACCAGCCGGTTCACCCAGCCGTCGCGCAGGCCGCTGGCGTCCTGGCTGTCGAGCCCGGCCTCGAGCAGGTCCTGCCCGTCGAAATGGCTGCGCCGGTCGCGATAGGGGGTCGAGGTGGCGTGGACGAACCCCAGCTCGCCCGCGCGCCACAGCGGCATCAGGTCGGCCAGCGCGGGGTGCAGCGCGAAATGGCCGTCCAGGTCGATCACCCCCTGCGGCGCCGCCAGCCGGGGGCGCAGCGCGCGATAGGCCGGGTCGCCCAGCGGCTGGACGACATCCAGCCCGTCCATCGCGCCGCGCAGGATGATGACGACCAGCCGCGCTTGGCCAGGGGCCGCGGCCAGCGTCAGGCGGGGCGTGAACAGGCCCGCGGTGCCGCAGCCCGCGGCGGCCATGCCGGAAAGGAAAGCGCGGCGGTCCATGGCGTCACCTTCTGTTGAATTCGGCGCTGGCCAGCACCAGCGCCACGCCGTCGCGGCGCGTTTCGGCCCGCGCGACCGCGCGGCGCAGGGCAGGGGGCGCGGCCGGGCCCAGCGCGCGGTCGGCCAGCGCCACCGGGTCGGGCAGGTCGGGGCGCAGCGTGGCGGGCAGGCGCATCGCCCAGTCCAGCCGCGCGGCCAGGCCCTGGGGCGTGATCCAGTCGGCCGCAGTCTCGGGCCAGCCGTCGGGGCCGGGGGCGGTCTGCCAGGGCTGGCAGCGCCGCCGTCACCGCCGCCAGATCGCCGCCCGTGGCCGCCCAGACATCGGCCAGATCGGCGACCAGCGCAGGCGGCGGATCGTCGGCCACGAAATGTACCGCCAGCTTGCGTGCCAGATGCCGGGCGGTGGCAGGATGCACCGCCAGATCGGCCAGCACCGTGCGGATCGCGGCCATGTCGTCGCCACCATATCGGCGGCCCAGCACGGTTTCGGCCCCCGGCTCGGCGATCCTGGGGTCGAAGGCCATCACCCCGCCGTCGCGCAGCGCAAGGCCCGTCAGCAGCTCGGCCAGCTGGCGCACGTCGTCCTGGCGATAGCCGCCGCCCAGGCCCAGGGTGTGCAGCTCCAGCAGCTCGCGCGCCAGGTTCTCGTTCAGGCCGCGGCCGCGCCGCTGGCCCAGTTCGGACCCCGGACCCACCGATTGTGCCTGGTTCAGATAGACCAGCATGGCGGGATGGGTCGTGGCCGCGGTCAGCATGCGGGCAAAGGGCGCGGTCAGATGCGGGCGGATCGCCTCGTCCAGGAAGGGCGCGACAAGCGCCCGCGCCGGGGCATCGCGCGGGGCCACGGTGAAGTGATCGGCCCAGAACAGCCACAGCCGTTCGCGCAGCGCGTCCTGCGCATCGACCAGGCGGGCGACCAGGGTCTGGGCGGCGGCGACCTCGGCCTGGGCCAGAACCTCTTGCGCAGCGCGGGTGGCGGCGCGGGTCTGTTCGCTGTCGCCCTCGTTCTGGGCCTTGCGGGCGGCGCGCAGGTCTGCCACGCGGGCGTTCTGTGTGGCCAGATCGGGCAGCGGATGGGCCGCGCGCATCGCATCCGCCCCCCGCAGCGCGGCCAGCATCGCCCCCGCCCCGGCCGCCGGATGGGGCAGGCCAAGGCCAAAGCGGAAGGCGGCGATCGGGCGCGGGTCGGGCATGGGGTCCGGTGTGGCTGCGGGTGGGGCTGTTGCGGGCGCGGCAGCCCTGCACCCCCAAGGTGGCATACCGACCGGCCTGCGCCAAGGGCCGCATGGCCCGGGCGGCGGTCCTTTGCCGGCCTGCGGCCCGTTGCCGCCCCTTGCCAAGCCGCCCGCCACAGGTCTTTGATCTGCGACGTTTCCCGCAGGGAGGGGCGGATGCGGCAGGGCTGGCCCCGGGCGGAACCGGGCATGGTGATCGGACTTCTGGGCGGGTCGTTCGACCCCGCCCATGCCGGCCACGCGCATATCACGCGCGAGGCGATCAAGCGCCTGGGCCTGGACCGGGTCTGGTGGCTGGTCAGCCCCGGAAACCCGCTGAAGCCCTGCGGCCCCGCGCCGATGCCCGCCCGGCTGGCGCGCGCGCGCCATGTGATGGGCCACCCCCGGGTGATCGTCACGGATCTCGAGGCGCGGCTGGGCACCCGCCACACCGCCCAGACCCTGCGCCGGCTGCGGCGGGCCTATCCCAACGTGCGCTTCGTCTGGCTGATGGGGGCCGACAACCTGATCCAGTTCCACCGCTGGGACAACTGGCAGCGCATCGCCGCCATGGTGCCGATCGCCGTGATGGCGCGGCCCGGGGCCGGGCTGCAGGCCCGCAACGCCCGGGCGGCCCGGGTGATGGCGCGCGACCGGGTGGCTCCCGCCAGGCTGGCCCGCGCCGCGCCGCCCGCCTGGGGGTTCCTGACCGTGCCGATGGTCGACCTGTCGTCCTCGGCGATCCGCGCCCGGGGGGACTGGCGCGGCTGACCGGCAGCGCCCGCTTGCCCCGGGGCCGGGGGCGGGGTTAGCCTTGCGCCATGTCGATGCGACCCGATCCGATCTCGCGCCGGGCGGCGGTGGCGGGGCTGCTGGCCACCGCCCTGGCGGGGCCTGCCCTGGCC
>JACXUX010000412.1 GCA_014763725.1 Rhodobacterales bacterium | reverse complement strand
GGGCGTCAGTCACGGGCCGGCTCCTCGGGGATCGAGGCGGTCAGCGCCGCGCGCCAGGCCTCCAGCCGTTGGGCCAGCGCGGGATCGGTCAGCGCCAGGATCTGCGCCGCCATCAGGCCCGCATTCGCCGCCCCCGGCGTGCCGATCGCCATGGTCGCCACCGGATAGCCGCGCGGCATCTGCAGGATGGAATAAAGGCTGTCCACGCCGTTCAGCGCGCGCGTCTGCACCGGCACGCCGATCACCGGCACCCGGGTCTTGGACGCCATCATGCCCGGCAGATGCGCGGCCCCGCCCGCCCCGGCGATGATGACGCGCAGCCCGCGCGCCACGGCCGTGCGGCCGTAGTCCCACAGCCGGTCGGGCGTGCGGTGGGCGGACACGATGCGCACCTCGTGGCGCACCTCGAACGTTTCCAGGATTTCGGCCGCCTCCTTCATCGTGGGCCAGTCGGACTGGCTTCCCATGATGATTCCCACCTCGACCGCCATCGCGCCCCCCTCAGGTGCCTGAGCGCGCGACTATACCGCCCCGCCCCGCAGGGGCAAGGCGGGGCTACTTCGCGATCTTTTCGTCGCGTACGAACATGTTGGCCCAGGCCCGGTCGATCAGCGCGGGGGTCATCTGATAGGGGATGCCCTCGAATTCGCAGATCGAGATCATCTGGTCGATCAGGAACACCGGCTGGTAGTTGGCGTAATTGTTGTTGATGGTCGGGAACTTGACCTTCAGCAGGTGGATCAGCGCGGCCTCGTCGAGCGGCATCTTCTTCTTCTTCGCCACCATGGCGAAGATCTTCAGGAAGTTTTCCTGGCTCGGGCCGTCGATCTTGATCTTGAAGAAGATCCGCCGCAGCGCCGCGCCGTCGAAGATCTCGTTCGGGTGGAAGTTGGTGGAAAAGATCACCAGCGTGTCAAAGGGCACGGTGAACTTTTCGCCCGACTGCAGGGCCAGGATGTCGCGCCCCTCTTCCAGCGGCACGATCCAGCGGTTCACCAGCTTCTGCGGCGGGTCGGCCTGGCGGCCCAGGTCGTCGACGATGAAGATTCCGCCCGTGGATTTCAGCTGCAGCGGCGCCTGATAGGTGCGCGCCACCGGGTTGTAGGTCAGGTCCAGCATGTCCAGCGACAGCTCGCCCCCGGTGATGACGGTGGGCCGTTCGCACAGCACATAGCGGGCGTCGAAGCGGCTGCCGGTGCGGCGCAGGCTGGTCGGGTCGTCGGCGGGGGCCACGGCGGCGGTATGCACGATCGGGTCGTAGACGGTGATGACCTGGCCCGAATATTCCAGCGCGCGCGGCACATAGATGCGGTCGCCCAAGGCCGCGCGGATGCCGTTCGAGATCGACGACTTGCCGTTGCCCGGCGGGCCATACATCAGGATCGACCGGCCCGAGGTGACGGCCGGCCCCAGATGGTCCAAGAGGTCGGGCGGCAGGATCAGATGGCCCATGGCCTGCACCAGGCGGTCGCGGCTGATGCGGATGTTGCGCACCGACTGGCGGGCGACCTGCTGGGTATAGGCGGGCAGCGGCACCGGCATCGCGCCGTAGTATTCCGACTGGGCCAGCGCATCCAGCGCACGGGCGCGGCCGGTGTCGGTCAACTGATAGCCCATCTCGTTGCCGCTGGTGGCGTGCAGGGTTCCCGTCGCCTCAAGCAGTTTCTGGCTGCGCGCCAGGTCGACCAGTTCCTGCGTCACCGGCACCGGCAGGCAGATCACGCGGGCGATCTGCGACACCAGGTCCAGGTTCATGCGGAACATCGTCTTCAGCAGGATGTCGCGCATCATCACCGTCCCCAGGCCCGTTTCGGCCAGGCTGCGCGGCGGGGGCGGGGGGGCCACGCCTTCGGCC
>JACXUX010000087.1 GCA_014763725.1 Rhodobacterales bacterium | reverse complement strand
GGGTGCAGGCGCGCTTGCCTGCGGGGGTCTGGGGGGTGGTGATCGGAGCAGTTCTGGCCTGGCCGCTGATCGCGGCCCGGTCGCTGCATGACCATGTGGCGGCGGTGGCGCGGCCGCTGTCGGCGGGCGATCTGGCCGGCGCGCGGGCGGCGGTGTCGATGATCGTCGGGCGCGATCCGACGCAGCTTGATGCGGCGGGCGTGGCGCGGGCGGCGCTGGAGAGCCTGTCCGAGAATGCCTCGGACGGGATCGTGGCACCGCTGTTCTGGGGCGCGGTTGCCGGTCTGCCGGGAATTGCCGCCTACAAGGCGATCAACACGCTCGATTCGATGATCGGCCACCGCAACACGCGCTATGAGGATTTCGGCAAAGCCTCGGCCCGGCTGGACGATCTGGTGAACCTGATCCCGGCGCGGCTGACCGGGTTGGCGATTGCGGCGGTCGGCGGGCGCCGGGCGGCGCTGCGCGTCATGTGGCGCGATGCCGGGCGGCATCGGTCGCCCAATGCGGGCTGGCCCGAGGCGGCGATGGCCGGGGCGCTGGGCGTGCGGCTGTCAGGGCCGCGCATTTACGGCGACCGGGTGGCGGATGAGCCTTGGCTGAACGCAGGCGCGCGTGATCCGGGGCCTGCCGATCTGGCGCGGGGGTTGCGGATTTATGCGCGGGCGATGGCGCTGTGCGGCGCGGGGCTGGTGGCGCTGGCGGTGCTGGGTTAGGCGGTCTTGCGCATCAGATAGATGTCCATGATCCAGCCATGCGCCGCGCGGGCGTTCGCGCGCAGGGCCAGGATCTGGGGCCCGACCTCGGCGAGGGGGCCCGCGCGCAGCACCTGTTCGGCCATGCCGACATAGGCCCCCCACCAGATCGTCACCCCGGCCGGATCGATCGCCGCAAACGCTCCCCCGGCGTCGAGCATCACCACCACCGTCGTGGCCCCCACCGGCCAGCCGTGGTCGCGCAGCGCGCGGCCAGTGGTGATCGTCACCGGTGCGGCCAGATCGTTCAGCGGGATGGCATGGGCGGCGCAAAGCATCTGGATCGCGGTGATGCCGGGGATCACCGTCAGCGCCAGGGGCAAGCGCTGGCTCACCCGTTCGGCAATCCGCAAGCTGCTGTCATAAAGCGACGGATCCCCCCAGACCAGCAACGCCACCTGCGGCCCGCCGCCCTGCGCCAGATGGGCGCGGATCGCCGCCTCCCACCGCAGGGCGATGGCGTCGTGCCAGTCGGTGACGCGCGCCAGATAGTCGGGCGTTGCCGCATCGCGCGTGGGCAGATCAAAGGTCTCGATCCTTGTGGCGGGGTTGGTCACGCAGGCGCGGCAGATCTGCAACCGCAGTCCGGCCAGATCGGCCTTGTCCTCGCCCTTCAGCGGCACGAGGATCAGGTCGGCGGCGTTCATCGCCTTGATGCCCTGAAGGGTGACGTGGTCGGGGTTGCCGGTGCCGATGCCGATCAGGGAAAGCTGGATCATTCTGCCCGCTGGTCACGACAAAGGCGCGACCCCGGTGGACCGCGCCTTGTCACAGGTTAACCGGCTTCAGGCGGCGGCGTAAAGCCGGTCGGTCACCAGCGCCGCCGGAACCTTGCCGCGCAGGGTTTTGGCCACTGCCAGCACCGCAAGATCAACCAGCGGCTCCAGCAGAACCACGCTCATGTAGGCCGCACCGAACGACGCGATCCCGGCAAGGTTGCCGAACCCCTGACCATAGATCGCCCAGAAGGCGACCCAGGCGACGATGCCACCCTGATAGACCAGCGACAGCCGCAGCACCTGGACATAGGCCAGATCGACATAGGCCGTGCCTTGCGCAATCGTCCGCTTGGCGACTTCCATCATCACGAACATCGGCACCAAGAGCGTGGTCACGTTCATGCCGTATTGCGGCAGGTCAAAGGGGGCAAAGAAAAGACCCTGCACCAGCAGCCCCAGCGCAAGACCAATCGCCGCCGGCCCAGCCCCCAGGACCAGAAACAGCGTCGAGCCAAGGATGAGGTGCACTTCCGACACGCCGACCGGGAAATGCGGCAGCACTTCAAAAAAAATGAAGGTCAGCGTGGCGGCCGTGAGGCTGCGCGCAACAAGCGACAGCGCGCCGCGTTCCTTCAACGCCTGCGCGGCATGATACAGGCCGACTGCGCCCGTGCCAGCGGCGGTGGCATAGCTAAGGCCGATTTTGGCGCCGTTCACGACGCCTGGTTCGATTTGCATGTTTGTTCTCCTGCCGTCACACCCGACGGCGTCTGGTTTTCTGGGTCACAAGGCCGGTCTCCTGGCTGGCGGGTCAATGCGGGCTTTCGCCTTCCCAGCCCGGAACCGGACCAGTGGCATGTGAAAGCTCGCTCTCCGCTGACAGTCGCGGGGGCGGCTGGGGCGGGGGCACCGCAATTTGGTCTGCCCTTCCCCATTCCCTTTTAAGCCCCGCGGCCTTTTCGGCCTTGGGGCACCTTGCCCGTGTGGCTTTCGCTTCATCCGCAGCGGCAGGCAAGCGAAAATGCGACCCGTCTGCACCGAAATCAGCCCCGCCCCTCTGCCAGCGGCCCCAGCAGGATCAGGGCTGGCTGTTGGCTGCGGCTTTCAGCCAGGCGCAGTGCGAGGGTGCCCAGGGTCGCGCGGTGCAGGGTCTGGTCGGGGTGGCCCACCGCCTCGGCCAGCAGCGCCGGCGTGTCGGCGGGCAGGCCATGCGCGACCAGCCCCGCCGCCAGAAGGGGGAAGGTGCGCTTGCCCATGAAGACGACGGTCGTCGCCAGCGGGTCGGCCAGAGCGGCCCAGTTCAGATCGGAGGGCAGATCGCCCGTGGTGTCGGCCCCGGTGATGAACTGAACCCGCCGCGCGGTCAGGCGGCGGGTCAGCGGGATGCCCGCCGCCGCCGCCGCCGCGCAGGCCGAGGTCACGCCGGGGATGATGTCAAACCCGATCCCTGCCTGGTGCAGCGCCACGATCTCTTCCTCCAGCCGCCCGAACAGACCGGCATCGCCGGATTTCAGCCGCACCACCCGCGCGCCGGTCAGCGCGTGATCGACCAGCAGGCGGCTGACATGGTGTTGGTTTGGCGAAGGGCGGCCCGCGCGTTTGCCCACCGCAATCAGGTCGGCCCCCGGTTTGCACTGGGCAAGGATCGGGCCCGCCGACAGGTCGTCAAACAGCACCACATCCGCCTCGGCCAGCCGCCGCACGGCTTTCACCGTCAAGAGATCGGGGTCGCCGGGGCCGGAGGACACGAAAGAGACAAAGCCGGTCATGTCGCAGACCCTGTCCCGGCGGGGGCGATCAGGTGAAAGAAGGTGCCGCTGACCGTGGCTCCCGCCGTCGCCCGGAACGATCCGGTTTCGGCAACCGTCGCCCCCGTCGCGTCAACCACATCGGCCAGCGGTGCGTCGGGTTGCGACAGGATGGTGGCATAGTGAAACTCGTGCCCGCGCAGCGAGGTGTGGGCGGCAAACCCCGGCAGGGCACGCAGGGGCCGCGCCAACCGATAGCCCAGATGCATCCGCCGCTGCGCAAAGCTGGTCTCCAGCCCCAATAGGCCCGCCATCCGGTGCCGCGTGCCATCCGCCGCCACCAGGCCCGCCCCGAGGGCCATGTAGCCGCCGCACTCGCCATGCACCGGGCGGGTGCGGGCAAACCCGGCCAACCCCTCGCGGAACCGCTCGGCCGCGGCCAGCCGGGGCGCGTGCAACTCGGGGTAGCCGCCGGGCAGCCAGCAGACGGTGGCCGTGGGGTCCGGGGCCTCATCCTTCAGCGGAGAAAACGGCAGGATCGTTGCCCCGCCCGCCCGCCAGTCGGCCAGAAGATGCGGATAGACGAAGGAAAACGCCGCATCGCGGGCCAGCGCGATGCGCTCTCCGGGCGGCGGCACGCGGGGGCAGGCGGCCTGCACAGCCGATCCACCCGCCAGCGCACGGATCGCGGCAAGGTCGCAATGCGCCCCGACGAAAGCCCCGGCTTCGGCGAGGATGTCGCGCAGGCGGGGCAACTCCTCGGCCTGCATGAGGCCAAGATGCCGCTGGGGCAGGGCGATCCCGGCCCGGCGCGGCAGAGCGCCCAGCACGGGGATGCCCGCGCCGGCAAACCCCGCGCGCACCAGCGCCTCGTGGCGGGGCGAGGCGATCCGGTTCAGGATCACTCCGGCCAGCGTCACATCGGCGCGATAGCGCGCAAGGCCAAGCGCTACCGCCGCCGCCGTCTGCGCCTGTCCCGAACAGTCGATCACCGCCAGCACCGGCCAGCCCATCCGCGCGGCGATATCGGCGCTGGCCCCGCTGCCGCACTCTCCCGGCGCGGCCACCCCGTCAAACAGGCCCATCGCCCCCTCGGCGATCACCAGATCGGCCCCTTCCGCCTGCGCCAGGGCGGCGATCCGGTCTGTCCCCATCGCCCAACTGTCAAGGTTGAACGACGCGCGCCCCGCTGCCGCTGCATGAAACGCCGGGTCGATATAGTCCGGCCCGCATTTGAACGGTTGCACCGCCAGCCCCTGCGCCCGCAAGGCCGCGATCAGGCCCAGCGTGACGGTCGTCTTGCCGCTGCCCGATGATGCGGCGGCGATCAGCAGTCCCGGCGTTCTCATTCGGGGAACCTCGGGGCGGTGCCAACGGGGCGATAGCGGCGGTCGTAGTCGCCGGCGTAAAGGCGGCTGTCGTCGAACCCTTCGGCCGCCAGCGCCCGCCCGACAAGGATCAGCGCCGTGCGTTCGCCCAGCCCGATGGCGGGGTCAAGGCTGCCAAGCGTGCCGCGCACCACCTGCTGATCGGGCCAACTTGCCCGAAACACCACCGCCGCCGGGCAATCGGCGCCATAGAACGGCACCAGCCGCGCCTGCACCTCGGCCAGCAGATGCACCGACAGATGGATGGCCAGCGTCGCCCCGGTGCGGGCGAAAGCTTCAAGGGCTTCGCCCTCGGGCATCGCCGAGGCACGGCCTGCGGTGCGGGTCAGCACCACCGATTGCGCGAGGCCGGGCAGCGTCAGTTCCGCCTGCAACACCGCCGCCGCGGCGGCAAAGGACGGCACTCCCGGTGTCACGTCATAGGGGATACCCAAGGCCCGCAGGCGGCGCAGTTGCTCGCCCATCGCCGACCACACCGACAAATCGCCGGAATGCAGCCGCGCCACATCCAGCCCTGCGGCATGGGCCGCGCCGATCTCGGCCATGATCTGGTCGAGCGACAAGGGCGCGGTGTTCACGATCCGCGCGCCGGGCGGGCAATGGGCCAGCAGCGCCTCGGGCACGAGACTGCCGGCGTAAAGGCAGACCGGGCAGGCGGCGATCAGGTCGCGCCCGCGCAAGGTAATCAGATCGGGCGCACCCGGGCCCGCGCCGATGAAGTGAACGGTCATTCGCTATTTCCTTCGGTTTCGGCGATGGCGCAGGTCGCCATACCATCGGGCGCGGTGATCCGCGCCACGGTGATCCTCGCCCCAGCCCCCGCCGCCACCAGCGCCGCAGCTTCGGCCACCGAGCCCGTGCCGTGCATCGCCAGACTGCGTGGCGATTGTGTGGGCGTCGCAACCCCCGCCACAGCCACGCCCCACAGCGGCAGGCCCCGCTCGGCGGCCAACGCCTGCAACCCGGCGCGTTTTCCGGGCAGCGTGGCCAGCGCCTCGACCTGCCCGCCCGCCGCCTCGGCCAGCGCCAGCGCCGCGCGCAGCGAGGCGAGCGGTGCACCGTTGCGGTATCCGATCCCGGCGACCCTCATCGCTGCCCCCGCCATTGCACCACGGGCCGCGATGCCTGCCAGTCGCGGAACCGGCCCAGATGCCCCGCCTCGGCCAGGTCGATCCGCAAGAGCGTGCCGCCATGCCGGGCATGCAGGTCGGCCAGCAGGCTTTCCGCCTCCAGCGTCACGCCATTGGCCACGAGCCGCGTGCCCGCCGGCAACAGCCGCCACAGCGCGTCATGAAGCGCCGCCTCGCCCCCGCCGCCGACGAACACCGCATCGGGCGGGGGCAGATCGGCCAACAGGTCCAGCGCCCTGCCTTGCCGCACCGCCATCCGGTGCGACAGGCCAAAGGCTTCGGCATTGGCGGCGATATTGGCGGCCCGATCCGCGCGCGCCTCGAGGCAGACCGCCCGCCCCCCGGCCAGGCACCACTCCACCGACACCGACCCCGAGCCTGCCCCGATGTCCCACAACATCGCGTCCGGACGCGGCGACAGCGCCGACAGCGTAACCGCCCGGACGGGGGCCTTGGTGATCTGGCCGTCATGTGCGAAAAGGTCATCCGCCAGACCCGCGCTGCGCGGCAGGCCCGCGCCCTTGGGCAGATCGGCCCCGTCAATCGCCACCGCCACAGGTGCCGCGATATCCGGCCAGTCGCAGCCCGCCCGCAGCCGCTCGCGCGGGCCACCCAGCGCCTCGGCCACCGTCACCCGCGCCGCGCCAAAGCCATGGGCGTCAAGCCAGCCCGCCAGCTCTGCCACCGCCCTCGCGTCGCGCAGGGTGCAGATCGCCCGCACCCCGCGTGCCAGCACCGGGCGCAACCGGGAAAAGGGAGCGGCGTGCAGGCCCAGACAGACCACCTCCTCCAGCCGCCAGCCCAGCCGGGCGGCCAGGAGCGAAAACGTGCCCGCCACCGGATGCGCCACCCAGTCGCCGGGCGACAGCTGCGCCGCCACCGACCCGCCCGCGCCAAACCAGAACGGATCGCCCGAAACCAGCATCGCCACCCGCTCCCCGCGCCGCGCGAGCAGCGGGCCAAGGTCGAACGGCACCGGCCACGCCTGCCCGCGCGCGCCTGCCCCGACCAAGGCCAGATGCCGCGGCGCGCCGAACACCACTTCGGCCCGCGCCAGCGCGGCACGGCTTGCCTCTGACAGGCCCGCCGGTCCATCCTCGCCCAGACCGATGATCGCAAGCCAAGGCTCAGACATGACACGCATCCTGCTGTTGGGCGGCACGAGCGAAGCCAGCGCGATGGCGCAGGCGCTCGCCCATGCGGGCCTTGAGGCGGTGTTTTCCTATGCCGGGCGCACCGGCAGCCCCGCGCCGCAGCCCTTGCCCATGCGGGTGGGCGGGTTCGGCGGCGTGCCGGGGCTTGTGGCCTATTTGCGCGCCGAAGCCATCAGTCATGTGATCGACGCCACCCACCCCTTTGCCGCACAGATGAGCGCCAACGCCGTCGCCGCCTGCGCCGCAACGGCAACACCCCTGATCGCGCTGGAGCGTGTGCCGTGGCAGCCGCAGCCCGGCGACAACTGGCAGCGCGTGGCCGACATTGCCGCCGCCGTCGCGGCGCTGCCCGAGGCCCCCGCGCGGGTGTTTCTGGCCATTGGCAGGCAGAGCCTTGCGCCCTTTGCCGCCAGGCCGCAGCACCACTACCTGCTGCGGCTGGTCGATCCGCCCGAGGCCCCCTTGCCGCTGCCAAACACCAGCGTCGTGCTGGCGCGCGGGCCGTTCGATGTGGCGGGCGACACCGCCCTGCTGCGCGACCACGCCATCACCCATATCGTGGCCAAGAACGCCGGCGGCACCGGGGCCGAGGCCAAGCTGGCGGCCGCCCGTGCCCTGCGCCTGCCGGTGATCCTGATCGACCGGCCCGCCCTGCCGTCGCGCAAGCTGGCGGCCTCGGTCGCCGAGGTGATGGGCTGGCTGGGTCATTCCGTCACCGACCGGGGCGTATAGACCCAGCGCCCGACCCGCCGCGTTGCCGCGGTGCCGACGATGACGACCGTGCGCATGTCGGCCATCTCGGGGCTCGCCTCGGCCAGCGGGACGCAGGTGAGGGTTTCCTCCGGCGTGCTGACGGCGCGGGCGAACAGGATCAGGCGTTCCGGTTCACATTCCTGTCGCAGGATATCCAGCGCCTGCCCGAACTGATGCGGGCGGGATTTTGACCGGGGGTTGTAGAAGGCCATGGCAAAGCCGCCCCGCGCGGCGTGGCGCAGCCGGCGCTCGACTTCGGCAAAGGGCTTCAGATTGTCGCTGAGGTTGATCGCGCAGAAGTCATGGCCCAGGGGCGCCCCGGCCCGCGCCGCCGCCGCCAGCATCGCGGTGATGCCGGGCAGGATGCGGATGTCGATGTTCTGGCGCTCGGGGCAGGCCTCCAGCGCCTCGAAAAGCGCCGAGGCCATGGCAAACACGCCCGGATCGCCCGAGGAGACGATCACCACCCGCGCACCCTCCGCCGCAAGCTCCAGCGCGCGCCGCGCCCGGTCCAGTTCCACCCGGTTGTCCGAGGCATGCAGCGTCAGGCCTGCGCGGGGGGCGACTCGCGCCACATAGGGGATATAGCCCACCACATCGGTCGCCTCCGCCAGCGCCGCCGTCACCTCGGGCGTGACCTGAGCGGCCGATCCCGGCCCAAGGCCCGCAACCGCGATCCAGCCGGCCGTCATTCCTCGCCCCCCGCCACGGGGCGGCGGCCATGGCCATGCACCAGCACGATTGCGAAATAGGGGCACTCCTCGGCCTCCACCTCGGCCAGCCGCGCCACGCGCTGACCGGGCATCGTGCCGCGCTCGACCAGCCAGGCGTCGGCCAGCCGCCCCGCCGCCAGAAGCGCGCGGCGCACCTTTGGCAGGTTGCGCCCGGTCTTCATGATCGCCAGCGCGTCCGCCACCTGCATGTGGCGCACGAGGTCCGCCTCGGGCAGGGTGCCCATCAGCACGGTCAGCACATCGTCGCCCCAGGTCATCGGCTGGCCCGTCGCGGTCCAGCAGCCGACCATGCCGGGGATGCCGGGTATCACCTCGACCGGCACCACGCCGTGCAGCCGGGCATGGAGGTGCATGAACGAGCCGTAGAAGAACGGGTCGCCTTCGCACAGCACCACCACCTCGTGCCCTTGCGCGGCCAAGCTGTGCAACCGCGCGGCCCAGCCATCGTAGAAGGCCGACAGCAGGCGGTTGTAGTCGGGGCTGTCAAACGGGATTTCGGTGGTGACCGGGTATTCCATCGCGTATTCGATGACGCCCGGCGCCAGCATCCCGTCAACCATGCGCCGCGCCTGACCCTGCCGCCCGGCCTTGCGGAAATAGGGGCAGCCGATGATGGCGGCGGGACGCGGGCAGGCGGGGTCTTCCAGCATGTTGAGCAGGTGGAACAGCGCCGTCGGCGCGTTGCCGATGGCCACCACCGCGCCCTCCAGATGCGGCCGCCACAACTCGACGGCCGCCGCCGAGCGGGTGTTGCCCATGCGCGCCGCGAGGGCAGGCACGGCAGGGTCTTGCAGGGTGCAAAGGACGTCGTTCCCGGCAGGCAGGCGCGGGCGGGTGATGCCCTCGCTGACCATACGCACGTCGCACAGGATCGGCGCGCCCGCCTCGAGCGCCGCGCGCGCCGCGATGGCCATGCCGGGGGTGAAGCGCACGAACCGCTCGAGCCCCACCATCCCGGCGGCATGGATCATGCGGACGACGACGACCTCTTCCTCGGGGGTAAAGCCGGTCAGATCAGCCTCGGCCCGAATGATGGCAAAGGACTGGCTATAGATCGCGGCCCCGTCCGTTTCATAGACATGCGGCATCAGAACAGCCCCTTCAGGTCGATCGCCTCGGCGCGCAAGCCCCGCAAGGCCGGGGCTTCGGCAGCGCCGCCGTTGCGGATCAGGTCGAAGCCTGCGCGCGTCGCCACCAGCGTCACATCTGCCGGCCCCGGATGCGCGCAGCCCTTGGCACAGCCCGAGACATGCAGCAAGCGCCCGATGGGCACCTGCGGTGCCAGCCGCCGGGCCAGATCGCGCACCGGGGCCAGCCCTTGCAGACAGGCAGGCGCGCCGGAACAGGCCTCGACCCGCAGCATGGGGTCTTGCGGATCGGTGATCAGACCCGGCATGTCGGGCAGATGGCGCAACCCCTCGACCAGCAGCATCCGCCACGGCGTCACCCGCAACGGCCCGAGTGCGGCCAGGGCCGTCAGCGTGTCGGCCTGCATCTGGCCGAAGGCAAAGCCCAGCAGCGCCCCCTCGGGCCGCAAGCCGGGCAGGGGCGCAGGGGTCGCATCCGCAGGGGCCACCGTGCCTGCCAAGCGCCCCGGTGGCACCGCCCCTCGCGCGATCAGCGCAGCCATGCGCCCCCGGCCATCCGTCACACCGCCCGCCGCCACGAACCACTGCGCAAGGGCCACCGCATCTGCCGCCGGATCCTCGACCGGCGCGCCCAAGGACGCACCATCGCAGCGCAAAAGCACCCTGCCATCGGCCGCGCGCTCCAGCCGGAGATCGGCGGCGACCCCGGCCAGGACCGGAGCAGGGCCGGTATCGACCGCAAAGCCGAACTTGCCCGGCAGCACGGGCATCTGCGCCAGTGCCTGTTGCAGCGCCGCGGCCAACGCCAGGGTCTGTGCCTCGGCAAAGGGCGTCACAAGGATGTTGCGACGCTGTTCCGCCGCGGGGTCGGCGTCGATCAGGCCAAGGCCGGACAGGGCGGCGATCAGATCCGGGTGGCTGGCATTGGTCACGCCGCGCAATTGCACATTGCCGCGCGCCGACAGGTCGATCAAACCGTTGCCGAATGCCTGCGCGGCCTGGGCAATACCGGCCGCCTGCGCGGGTGTCAGCCTGCCTGCTTGCGGGCGCACCCGCACCACCAACCCGTCGCCCGACAGCATCGGACGCAGGGCACCCGGGCACCAGCCCTGAATCTGAAAGGTTGGGTCCGTGGTCATGCCTGCTCCTGCAGGCTGGCGGCAATCGAGTTGCGGCGCGTCACCCACAGCCCGGCCTCGGCCAGACGGCGGAAGAGATCGCGCAGGGCGTGCAGGGCGGCCGGGTTCTCGCGGTTCATGAAGTCCACCAGATCGTCGCGGCCCAGCGTGGCGTCGTGGTAAAGGTCAAACAGATGCGGCGGCACCACGCCCGCCAGATGGGCAAAGGCCGCCATGTGGTCGGCGGTGGCGGCAATCTCGGCCGCCCCCCGGAACCCGTGCCGCATCATGCCGTCGGCCCAGGCGGGGTCGCTGGCGCGGGCGCGCACCACGCGGGCGATTTCCTCGGTCAGGCTGCGGGCGCGCGGGCGGTCGGGCTGCGTGGCATCCAGATGGTAGAGCGCGGGTTGCGCGGCCCCCAACCGCGCCAGTGCCGCGGCAAATCCCGCCTCATGCGCGGCGTAATCGGCGGCCAGCAGAACATCGCTTTCCGGCAGATCCTGCGCATGCACAAAGCTGTCTGCCCCGCGCAGCCGCGCCTCCAGCCCCGCGCGGTCCTTGCGTGACTGGCCATCCGTCCCGATGGCCCAGCTCGAGGCGGCAATCCACGCCTCGCCCGCCGCAGTGCGCGCCTCGGTGGTGAAGTCGTCCATCGCCACGCCCATGCCAAGGCCGTAGAGGCCGGGCTTTGGCCCGTAGACCCGCGCGGCGGCGGCGCGGTAGGGGTTGTCCTCGGCGGCCTCGTCGCGCGCGGCCAGCATCTGCGCCCCGGTTTCAAACAGCGTCGCCAGCCCCGGAAACACATCGCGGAACAGGCCCGACACCCGCAGCGTCACATCGATGCGCGGGCGACCCAGCAGCGCCAGCGGCACCACCTCGACCCCCGACACGCGGGCCGAGCCTGCATCCCAGACCGGGGCAAGCCCCGCCAGATGCAGCGCCATGGCAAATTCCTCTCCGGCGGTGCGCATGGTGGCGCTGCCCCACAGGTCGACCACCAGCCCGCGCGGCCAGTCGCCGTGATCCTGCAAATGCCGCCGCAACAGCTCTTCGGCCAGCTTGACGCCCTGCGCCTGCGCGGCGCGGCTGGGCACCGCGCGCGGATCGACGGCGAACAGGTTGCGCCCGGTGGGCAGCACGTCCGAGCGCCCCCGCGCGGGTGAGCCGGACGGACCGGGCGCCACCCGCCGCCCGGCCAGCGCGCGCAGCACGCCCTCGCGTTCGGCCGCGCCGCAGGCCCCGCGCCCCAGCACATGCAGCCCGTCGCCATACTGGCTTTCCTTGATGTCGCAGACAAAGCGATCAATCCGGGTAATCGCCTCGGCAGCGCTGGCGCCCTGCGGGATGCCCAGATCGGCCTCCACGCCCGAGGCTTGCGCTTCGCTGCGGATATCGGCGATCAGCCGGTCGCGTCGGGCGGGGTCCAGCCCGTCGGCGGTGGCGTATTCGTCCAGCAGCCGCTCCAGCCGCGTCATCCCCTCTGGCAGCGACGCCGCGCGCATCGGCGGCGGCATGTGGCCAATGGTCAGCGCCCCGATGCGGCGCTTGGCCTGCGCGGCCTCGCCCGGATCGTTGACGATGAAGGGATAGATCACCGGCAGATCGGCCACCAGCGCCTCGGGCCAGCAGGCCCCCGACAGCGCCACCGCCTTGCCCGGCAGCCATTCCAGCGTGCCATGCGCGCCCATGTGGACCAGCGCATGCAGGCCCTGCGCGCGCAGCCACAGGTAGAAGGCGACATAGCCATGCCGGGGCACGCGCGACAGGTCGTGATAGTCGTCCTCGCGCAAGGCGACCTCGCCGCG
>JACXUX010000411.1 GCA_014763725.1 Rhodobacterales bacterium | reverse complement strand
GCGATCACCCGGGCCGAGCGCCGGCTGCACTGGGTGACGCGTTACCGCCTCGGGCGCCCCTCCGCGCCGCTCTCGGTCGCAGACCTGAAGGGGGCGGCGACGCTGGCCCTTGCGCCGGACCTTCCCCTTTCGCCCGACAGCGACTAGCCTGCCCGAAAAGGGGGGCTCCATGCGCTGCGTCTTCGTCCAGTTCCGCTGCACCCCCGGCAAGACCTATGAGGTGGCCGACGCGATCTATGATCGCGAGGTGGTCAGCGAGCTCTATTCCACCTCGGGCGACTATGACCTGATCGCCAAGATCTACATCCCCGACGGCGAGGATGTGGGCCATTACCTGTCGGAACGGCTGTTCCACATTCCGGGCATCCAGCGGACGCTGACGACGATGACCTTCCGCGCCTTCTGACGGGCGGGGCGGGGGCTACATCCGCAGCCGGGCAAAGATCGCATTCGCGCCCCAGCCCGCCAGCACCGCAATGGCCAGCGACAAGAGGCCATAGGCCAGGGGCTGGTTGCGTGACATCAGTGTCAGCGTGCGTTCCAGCCCCGTCTTCTGCACCCCGATCGGGCGTTCCAGCAGGTCGATCACCCGCCCGTCCCGCAACAGGAAGATGCGCACGCGGTAGTCGCCCTCGGTCAGGTTGGCGGGCAGCGCGATGTCGGTGCGGAACAGCGTGTCCTCGGTCAGCTCGACCCCGCCCTCGTCCAGCGCATAGGCGCCCTCGGCCGTGCGGATGCGGATCAGCGCGCGGGTAAAGGCCTCGGCATCCGGGGCCTCTTCGGTGATGCCCACGGCGCGGATGGCGCGCGGGATGGTGATGCCGTGCCGCAGGTTCTCGGTCTCGGACAGGATGGCGTCCAGCGGGCCGGTGCTGGCCACGGCATAGAAGCTGGGCGCGCGGTCGATCGTCACTGCGTCGCGGTTGATCCAGATGCCATAGTCGCGCGCCTTGCGCCGCACGATCACCCGCGTGTCGGGGCCGGCCACCGTCACGATCACATGCAGCGGGTTGGCCAGCGGCGGCGGCGCCTCGCGCCGGACGGCGCCATAGACCAGGATCTCGGACCCGGCAAAGCGCGTGGTGATCGCCACGCTGGCGGTCGACAGCCCCGCCACCACCCGTTCGTCCTGCGCACCCGCAGGGGCAGCCAGCGCCAGCGCCAGCAGGGCCGCGCGCCACGCCCGCCTCATCCCCGCACCGGCTGCAGCGAGAATACCTCGGCCGGCAGCAGCACGAGATCGACCCCGATCTTGCCCGCCACCCCCAGCCGGCAATCGCCGCGCGGCAGGTCGGTGAACCAGTCGATCAGCGGCCGCTCCTGATAGGCCTCGTCGGCCGGCAGCTTGGCGACATCCCACAGGCTCATGTCCAGGTAGTCGATGGCGCCGTGGAACATCAGCGCGCCGGCGAACCGGCGGATTTCCGGCAGGTCGAGGTCGAACCGCTCGGGCGACAGCCGCAGGCCGATCTGGAAGTCCGGCCCGCACTCGGCGCGGATGGCGGCCAGGATGTCGCGGATCAGCCGGCCGCGGTTGTCCAGCGACCCGCCCCAGTCGTCCTCCCGCCGATTGATGCCGGCGCTGAGGAACTGGCACAGCACATAGCCGTGGGCGCCATGGATCTCGACGCCGTCGAAACCGGCCTTGCGGGCCCGCACCCCGGCGGCGATGAAGTCGTCGCGCAGCCGCTCGACCTCCGCGGCGGTCAGGGCCCGGGCCCCGAATTCCTCATTGTCCGACGGACAGACCGGCGCCTCGCCGATCAGCTCACGGGGGGAGCGCATGCCGGCGTGGTGCAGCTGGACCACCGCGATGCTGCCCTCGGCCTTGATCGCCGCCGCCAGCCGCGACAGGCCGGGCAGG
>JACXUX010000410.1 GCA_014763725.1 Rhodobacterales bacterium | reverse complement strand
GGTGAATTCGGACCCCCCGGGGGGGGGCCGAAGAGGGGGGCAGCGCCCCCCTGCCCCGGCAGCGCCGGGGCCCGGTCTCACTTGGGCACGTCGCCCGTGATCCCCTCGACAAAGAAGCCCATGCCCAGCAGATCGCCATCGGGCGCGACCTGGCCCGCGGCCAGCCAGGGGGTGCCGTCCTGGCGGTTGATCGGCCCGGTGAACGGGTGATACGTCCCCGCCGCGATCGAATCGCGCAGCGCCGCGGCCTCGGCCGTCACATCGGCGGGCAGGCCGGTGAACTCGCCGATCTCGACCGCGCCCTTGGCCAGGCCGTCCCAGCTGTCCTGCGCCTGCCAGGTGCCGTCCAGCACCGCCTGGATGCGTTCGATGTAATAGGCATCCCAGCGGTCGATGATCGAGGCCACGCGCGGCAGGGGCTTGTATTCCTCCATGTCGCGAGCCTGGCCAAAGCCCAGCACGGCGCCGCCGGCCTTGGCCGCCTCGGCCAGGGGCGCGGTCGAATCGGTGTGGCTGGCGATCACGTCCACGCCCTGGTCGATCAGCGCCTTGGCGGCATCGGCCTCCTTGGCGGGGTCGAACCAGCTGTAGACCCAGATCACCGACAGCTCGACCGCGGGGTTGGCCTTGCGCGCATGCAGGAAGTAGCTGTTGATCCCCATCACCACCTCGGGGATCGGGAAGGACGCGATATAGCCGATCTTGTTCGACCTGGTCATCCGCCCGGCGATATGGCCCTGCACCGCGCGCCCCTCGTAGAACCGCGCGTTGTAGGTGGTCACGTTCGCATGTTCGCGCTTGTAGCCCGTGGCATGTTCGAACTTCACGTTCGGAAACTTCGCCGCCACGGTATTGGTGGCATCCATGTAGCCGAAGCTGGTGGCGAAGATGATGTTGCAGCCCGACAGCGCCATCTGCGTCATCACGCGTTCGGAATCCGCGCCCTCGGGCACGCTTTCCTGCCAGATGAACTCGACCTTGTCGCCGAAATGCTCCTGCGTCTTCAGCACGGCCACGTGATGGGCCTGGGTCCAGCCGCCGTCGTTGATCGGCCCGACATAGACGAAGCAGGCCTTGGCCTTGTCCATCGCCTGGGCCTGGGCGGTCCCGGCCAGCGCCATCGCGGCCAGCGCAGCCGAGGCAAGCAGCGTTCTGCGGTTCATCGTGGTCTCCCTGTTCAGGTTGGCCTCAGCGCGAGGCATGGAAGCTCTTGCCCAGCGACCCCGGCGCGCCGGTCTGGCGACCGCGCCCCGAGGAGATGAGCACAAGCACCAGGATCGTTACCAGATAGGGGGCGCTCGACAAGTACTCGACCGGGATGCGCGCGCCCGCCGCCTGCAGGTTCAGCTGCAACACCGCGATCCCGCCGAAAAGCCAGGCCCCCAGCAGAACCCGCCAGGGCCGCCAGCCGGCAAAGACCACCAGCGCCAGCGCGATCCAGCCCGCGCCCGCGGTGATGCCGTCGGTCCATTGCGGCACCCGCACCAGGCTGACATAGGCCCCGCCCAGCCCCGCCATCGCGCCGCCGAACAGGATCGCGGCCAGCCGCACCCGGCCCACGCGATAGCCCAGGGCATGGGCGGCCTCGTGGTTCTCGCCCACCGCGCGCAGGATCAGCCCCGCGCGCGTGAACCGCAGCCCGGCCCAGACCGCCGCCACCGCCGCCACCGACAGATAGACCATCGGGTCATGCGAAAACAGCATCCGCCCCAGCACCGGCAGGTCGGCCAGCGGCCCCCAGGGCAGATCGGGCGTGGCGGGCGGCTTGACGCCCACATAGCCCTGCCCCACCAGGCTGGACAGGCCCAGCCCGAACAGCGTCAGCGCCAGCCCCGTGGCCACCTGGTTGGCCAGCAGCACCTGCGTCAGCAC
>JACXUX010000086.1 GCA_014763725.1 Rhodobacterales bacterium | reverse complement strand
CCACGCCCAGCGCGGTCAGCGCGCCCACCTGCCACAGATAGACGCGAAAGATCACGCCCCCCGTGGCGCCCAGCGTCTTCAACGTGGCGATTACGGGCACCTTGGCCTCCAGATACGCCCGCACCGCGGCCGAGACGCCGACACCCCCCACCGCCAGCCCGGCCAGACCCACCAGCACCAGGAACCGGCCCATCCGGTCGACGAACTGGTCGACGCCGGGTGCTGCGCGGCGGCTGTCCTGCCAGCGCATGCCCTTGTCGCGGAACGCCTCCTCGGCCTGGGCGCGCAGCGCGTCCAGATCGGTGCCCGCAGGCAGGGTCAGGCGGTATTCGGTTTCGAACAGCGTGCCCGGCTCCAGCAGGCCGCTGTCCGCCAGGTCGGCCGTGCGCACCAGCGTGCGCGGGCCCAGCGAAAAGCCGCCCGCGACGCTGTCGGGTTCGCGCGTCAGGATCGCGGTCAGGCGGAATTCGGTCAGGCCCAGGCGAAAGCTGTCGCCCGGGCGCAGCGCCAGCCGGTCGGCCAGCACCCCGTCCATCACCGCGCCCGGCAGCCCGTCCTGCGGCGCCAGCGCCTGCGGCAGGGGGATGTCGGGCGACAGGCCGACCGTGCCCACCAGCGGATAGAGGTCGTCGACCGCCTTGACCTGGGTCAGCGCCCGGTCGGCCAGCCCCCCCTGCCCCGCGACGGCCATGGACCGGAAGTCCACGATTTCACTGACCGCGATGGCGCGGGCGGCCATCCAGGCGCGTTCGTCGTCGGTGGCGTAGCGATAGGTGAATTCCAGTTGGGCATCGCCGCCCAGCAGGATCACGCCCTGGTCCGACAGGCCGCGGTCGATTGCCGCGCGCACCAGGCCCACGGCTGCGATGGCCGCCACCCCCAGCGCCAGACAGGCCAGGAACACCCGGAACCCCGCGATGCCGCCGCGCAACTCGCGCAGCGCGAAGGCCAGCGCGAAGGGGCGCGTCATTCCGCCGCCCCCTGCAGGGCGGCGCGGCTGTCCTGGCCCGCGATGCGCCCGTCGGCCAGCCGCACCACGCGGTCGCAGCGCGCGGCGAGTTCCGGCGCATGGGTGACCAGCACCAGCGTCGCGCCATGCCGGTCGCGCAGGCCGAACAGCAGGTCCATGATCGCCTGGCCGTTCGCGCCGTCCAGGTTGCCAGTGGGTTCGTCCGCCAGCAGGATCGCCGGGCGCGGGGCGGCGGCACGGGCCAGCGCCACGCGCTGCTGTTCGCCCCCCGACAGCTGGCGCGGGTAATGGTCGGCCCGCGCGGCCAGGCCCACGGCGGCCAGTTCGTCGCGCGCGCGGGCGGCGGCATCGCGCGCGCCCATCAGTTCCAGCGGGACGGCGACGTTTTCCAGCGCGGTCAGCGTGGGAATGAGGTGGAAGGACTGGAAGACCACGCCCATATTCCCCCTGCGGAACCGGGCCAGAGCGTCCTCGTCCATCGCGGTCAGGTTCTGGCCCAGCGCCACGACCCGGCCCGAAGTGGCGCGTTCAAGCCCGCCCATGAGCATCAGGAGCGACGACTTGCCCGACCCCGAAGGACCGATCAGCCCCAGCGTTTCGCCCCGCGCCACGTCCAGCGTGATGCCCCGCAAGATCTCGACCGGGCCGGCATTGCCCATCAGGGTCAGCCGGGCATCGGTCAGCGACAGGATCGGATCGGTCATCGCGGCGGCCTTTCGCAGATGCAGCACCTTGGCATATGGCGCGGGCCGGGGGCTTCGCAATCTCACGCTTGTGTGTGCGGTGGTCGCAGGCGGGGCCGCGGCGGCGCAGCCGGTGACGGTGGCGGCCCTGGGGGACAGCCTGACCCAGGGCTATGGCCTGGCCGAGGGGCGGGGTCTGGTGCCGCAGCTGCAGGTCTGGCTGTCGCAGCAGGGGGCCGAGGTGACGGTGGTCAACGCGGGCGTGTCGGGCGACACCACGGCGGGCGGGCGGGCCCGGCTGGCCTGGACGCTGACGCCCGAGGTCGATGCGCTGATCGTGAACCTGGGCGGCAACGACATGCTGCGCGGCCTGCCGCCCGAGGAGGTGCGCGCGAACCTGGACGCGATCCTGGCCGAGGCGGGCGCGCGCGGGCTGCCGGTGCTGCTGGTGGGGCTGCAGGCGCCGGGCAACTGGGGGCCCGACTACAAGGCGGCCTTTGACGCGATCTTTCCGGATCTGGCGGCGCGGCACGGGGCGATCCTGATCGACAGCTTCTTTGCGCCGCTGCTGAACGGCGGGGCGCTGGACCCGGCCGACATGCAGCCGGATGGCATCCACCCCTCGGCCCGGGGGGTGCGCAAGCTGGTCGAGGCGATGGGGCCGCGGGTGCTGGAACTGATCGCGCGGGCGCAGGCGGCGCCCTAGGGCAGGCAGGGGGGCGCTGCCCCCCTCTGGGCCTGCGGCCCATTCACCCCCCGGGGTATTTGGGTCAAGAGGAAGTCAGACGACCGCCGCTTCGCGCAGGGGGCGGTTGGCCAGGATGCGGTCGACCGAGAGATCCGACAGGTCGAGGCTTTGCCAGCCGCCGGTCAGGATGTGTTCGGCCAGGCCCCGGCCCACGGCGGGCGCCTGCTGCAGCCCGTGGCCCGAGAAGCCGTTGGCCAGGAACAGGTTCGGCAGGCCCGGATGCGGCCCCAGGATCGCGTTCTGGTCCAGCCGGTTGTAGGCGTAGTGGCCGACCCAGTGGCGCACGACCTTGACCGCGTCGAAGCCCGGGGCGCGGGCGTAGAGCTGTTCCCAGATCACGTCCTCGAACAGATGCAGGTCGGGGTCGAAGTCGTCGGGGTCGCAGGGGCCGTCGTCCTGCGGCACGGTGGCGGTGATCCAGTGCGGGCCTTCGGGGCGCAGGTAGAAGCCGTGGTCGATGAGCAACGGCGCCTCCGGGTGGCGGGCGTTCGGGGCGTCGATCACGAAGACGGTGCGCTTGCGCGGCTCGACCGGCAGGTCGAGACCCGCCATCCGCGCAACATCGGCCGCGCGGGTGCCGGCGGCATTGACGGCCGCCCCGCAGGCCAGGTCGCCGCCGCGGGCCAGGGTGACGGACCGGACGCGGCCGCCCGCGACCGTCAGGCCCGTCACCCGGTCGGTCACGAAACGCGCGCCGTGGGCGCGGGCCGCGGCGCGCAGGCCCGACAGCAGGCCCATGTTGTCGAACCAGCCTTCGTCGCGGGCGCCGAAGCTGCCGGCCGACAGGTCGTCGACCGCAAGCCAGGGAAAGCGCACCGCGATCTGATGGGGCTCCAGCACCTGGGTTAAGGCGCCAAGGCCGCGCTGCATCGCGGCCAGGTCGCGCAGGGTGGCCGCGCCCTCGGCGCTGCGGGCCAGGAACAGATAGCCGTTCTCGCGCAGGCCCAGGTCGGGCACGCCGCCCGCGGGGCCCGTCCAGTCGGCGAAGCTGCGCAGGAAGTCGATCCCGAAGCGGCTGATCGCCACATTCACCGGGGTGGAAAACTGCTGCCGGATCGAGGCCACCGACAGCGCGGTCGAGGCGCGGGCATAGGTCGGGTCGGCCTCGATCACCGTGACGCGCAGGTCGGGCGCGAGCCGCGTCAGCCAGAAGGCGACCGAGGCGCCCATGACGGCCCCCCCGATCACGGCGACATCGGTCTGGTCCATGGCAATCCGCCCCCTGTTGCGACGGCCGCTCGACAGCTGGCGGCTTCGGGCGCTATTACAAGAAATTGGACGACACAGACAAGGCAGGGCGGCCCCCGCGGACCGGGCGGCCCTGCCCGAGCGAGGGGAAGCGGCGTGTCCGACGTTCTGGTGCAGCTGTCGCGCATCGCGGCGGCAACATCCGTTCAGGATGTGTGGATGGTGATCTGCGGTCATCTGCGGACGCAGGGGTTTTCGCGGGTGAACTACGGCTTTACCCGCTATCGCAGCGACCGGTCGATCGGCGCGCCCGAGGATGTTCTGTTCCTGACGACCTGCGACCCGTCCTATGCGGCGCATTACTTCCGCGGCGGGTTCTATGCGCGCACGCCGGTCTATCGCTGGGCCAGCACGCATGTGGGCGCTGCACCTGGCGCTGGGTCGAAGAGGACTTCCTGGCCGGCCGCCTGTCCCCGGACGAGGCCGAGGCCGTGCGCATCAACCGTGCGATGGGGATCGTGGCCGGCATCTCGATCAGCTTTCCCGAAACCTCGGTGCGGTCCAAGGGGGCGATCGGCATCATCGCCGATCCGGGGATCGACCATGACGCCGTCGACCGGTTCTGGGCCGATCAGGGCGACCAGGTCCAGGCGCTGTGCCAGATGGCGCATCTGAAGATGACCAGCCTGCCCCTGCCCACGGCGCGGCGCGCCCTGACCGACCGCCAGCGCGAGGCGCTGGAATGGGTGGCCGACGGCAAGACGACCCAGGACATCGCCCTGCTGATGGGGGTATCGACGGCCATGGTGGAAAAGCACCTGCGCCTGGCGCGCGAGGCGCTGGATGTGGAAACCACCGCCCATGCCGTGGCCAAGGCGGCGATGCTGAACCAGATCTTCGTGCGGGCGGGTGATCCGGCCGGGCAACTTGCTGCAGCGCAGAACGCAAGGTAGGGAATTCCCGACTACCCCGATCCGGCCGCCCGCGCGGACATGCAAGAGGCCCGGACCGCCTGCGCGGCCCGGGCCCCTGCCTGTCCTGCGGCGATGGATCAGCCCTGAACCATCTTGGCGACTTCGGCGGCGAAGTCGTCGGCCTTCTTCTCGATCCCCTCGCCCACCATGACGCGGGCATAGCCGGTGATCTCGACCCCGGCGTCGCGGGCCGCCTGTTCGACGGTCACGTCGGGATTGATCACGAAGGACTGGCCCAGCAGCGTGTTCTCGGCCAGGAACTTCTTCATGCGGCCCGGGATGATGTTGTTGTGGATCACCTGTTCGGGCTTGGGCTTGGCCGAGGTCGCGTTCTCTTCCAGCGCCTTGGCAGTCTGCACCGCCAGTTCGCGTTCCACCACGGCGGGGTCCATCGTCGCCTCGGACAGCGACAGCGGGCTGGTCGCGGCGATATGCATCGCGAACTGCTTGCCGATGGCCTGGGCGGCCTCGGCCGGGCCCTTCAGCGCGACCAGCACGCCGATCTTGCCCATGCCGTCAGCGGCCGCGTTGTGGACGTAGGACACGACGTTTTCACCTTCCAGGATATGCATCCGGCGGAAGGTCATGTTTTCGCCGATGCGGGCGATGGCTTCGCCGATCACCGTCTCGACGGTCTTGCCGTTCAGGTCGGCGGCCTTGACGACCTCGACCGAATCGCCGGTTTCCAGCGCGACCTTGGCCACTTCGCGGACCAGCGCCTGGAAGTCGGCGTTCTTGGCGACGAAGTCGGTTTCCGAGTTGATCTCGACCGCGACGCCGCGCCCGTTGCCGACGGCCACGCCGATCAGACCCTCGGCCGCGACGCGGTCGGCCTTTTTCGCGGCCTTGGCCAGGCCCTTGGTGCGCAGCCAGTCGACCGCGGCGTCCATGTTGCCGTCGGTTTCGGTCAGCGCCTTCTTGGCGTCCATCATGCCTGCGCCGGTCGCTTCGCGCAGTTCCTTCACCATCTGGGCGGTGATTGCCATCGCGGCTCTCCTTGATCGAAACGAAGCACCCGGCGGGGATTACCGCCGCCGGGCAACGGTTCTGTGACGGGCTCAGGCGCCGGCGAGGGCGTCTTCCTCGGGGGCCAGTTCCAGCGCCCCCAGGTCGACCCCGGCCGCGCCCAGCTGGGCCGACATGCCGTCCAGCGCCGCACGCGCCACCAGGTCGCAATACAGCTGGATCGCGCGGGCCGCGTCATCGTTGCCCGGGATCACATAGTCTACGCCCTTGGGGTTGCAGTTGGTGTCGACCACGGCCACGACCGGGATGCCCAGCTTCTTGGCCTCCTGGATCGCCAGGTCTTCCTTGCCCACGTCGATCACGAACAGCAGGTCCGGCACGCCGCCCATTTCGCGGATGCCGCCCAGCGAGGCCTGCAGCTTGGCCTGTTCGCGTTCGATGTTCAGCCGTTCCTTCTTGGTCAGGCCTTCGGCGCCATGGGCCAGCATCTCGTCGATCTGCTTCAGCCGCTGGATCGACTTGGACACGGTCTGCCAGTTGGTCAGCGTGCCGCCCAGCCAGCGGTGGTTCATGTAGAACTGGGCCGACTTTTCGGCGGCCTCGGCGATCGGCTTCTGTGCCTGGCGCTTGGTGCCCACGAACAGGATGCGGCCGCCGCGGGCCACGGTGTCGCGCACGACCTGCAGGGCTGCGTCCAGCATCGGCACGGTCTGCGTCAGGTCGACGATGTGGATGCCGTTGCGTTCGCCGTAGATGAATTCGGCCATGCGCGGGTTCCAGCGGGCGGTCTGGTGGCCGTAGTGAACGCCAGCTTCGAGAAGCTGACGCAGCGAGAAGTCAGGCAGCGCCATGTCCTTGTCCTTTCCGGTTTGCGCCTCGGCAGGGCCGTTCAGGGGTTCCCCCCAACCGGCGGACGGGGTGGGATGTCTCCCCACCTCGCCCGGGCCCTGCCTGTGAAGTGGCGCGTGCGTAGCGCGAAAGGCGCCACGATGCAAGCCCTGCGGGCCTATTTCGTGATCGCCGACCCGTCGCGCGTGGTGATATGGGCCAGATAGGCCAGGATGAAGTCCTGCACCGTGCGGTCGGTGATGCCCACATGGCGCATCCGGGTGCCGGGCATGAAGCCGTCGTTGTCCTCCATCCAGGCGCGCAGCGCGGCCGGGGTCCAGACGATGCCGCTGGCCGCCAGCGCCACCGAATAGTCGTAGTCGGGCACCGTGCCCGCGCCGCGGCCGATGATGTTTCCAGGCTGGGGCCGTAGCTGTCATGCCTGGCGTCGGGGGCGTGGCAGCGGCGGCATTCGGCCTCGAACAGCTTCTGGCCGGCCTCGATCTTGATCGTCTCGAAACTGTCGGCCAGCGCGGGGGCGGCGGCGGCGGATTTGACCTGCCTCAAGCCGCGGGGGCGGAATGGTCGCAGATCGCCCCTGCCCCCGGCTTTGGCATCCTGCGCCCACGAAGGACCATCCATGACCATGTATCGCCACATCCTTGCGGCCGCCGTCGCGCTGGCGGCCACCGCCGCCGCCGCCTGGGCCGAACTGCCCGTGCTGCGCATCGCCACCCAGGTCTCGGGCACCGTCAACTGGGAGATCGCGACCATCCGCGACCGCGGGCTGGACCAGGCCAACGGCTTCCGGCTGCAGGTGCAGGATGTCGCCGGATCGCCCGCGGCTCAGGTCGCCTTTCAGGGCGGGCAGGCCGACGTGATCGTGTCCGACTGGCGCTGGGTCGCGCGCCAGCGGGCCGAGGGGCAGGACATCGTCTTCATCCCCTACAGCCGGGCGGTGGGCGCGGTGCATGTGCCCGCCGCCAGCCCCGCCACGCGGCTGTCGGACCTGGCCGGGCAGAAGATCGGCATCGCCGGCGCGCCGGTCGACAAGTCCTGGCTGATCCTGCGCGCCTATGCCCAGGCGGTCGAGGGCTTTGACCTGGCCGGCCAGACCGAACAGGTGTTCGGCGCACCGCCGCTGATCATGGAAACCGCGGTGGCGGGCGATCTTGGGGCGGCCGTGAACTTCTGGCACTTCGGCGCCAAGATGGAGGCGGCGGGGATGCGCCCGCTGATCACCGTGAGCCAGGCGGCCCAGGCGCTGGGCCTGTCGGCCGACACGCCGCTGCTGGGCTATGTGGTGCAGGGCGCGCTGCTGCGCGACCGGCCCGATCTGGTTCAGGCGCTGGCCGCGGCCAGCCGCGCGGCCAAGGACATCCTGGCCACCGACGACGCCCAATGGGACGCCCTGCGCCCGCTGATGACGCCCGGACCGAGGCGCAGTTCCAGGCGCTGAAGGCCGGCTTCCGCGCCGGCATCCCCGCCCCCGGCCCGGTGGACGAGGCCGCCGCGGCGCGCATGCTGGACATCATGGCCCGGCTGGGGGGCGAGGATCTGATGGGCAAGGTCACCGCCCTGCCCCCCGGCGTCTTCGTCCAGCCGGGCAGCTGATGGGCCCCGCGCTGCGCCTGCAACTGGACGGGGCCGGCCATGGCGCGGCCCCGCTGCTGGGGCCGCTGGGCCTGGTGCTGGCGGCGGGCGAGACGGTGGCGCTGACCGGCCCGTCGGGCGTGGGCAAGACGACGCTTCTGCGCATCGTGGCCGGGCTGCACCGCGACTGGCGCGGCCGGATCGACCGGCCGGGGCGGATGGCGATGGTGTTCCAGGACCCCACCCTGCTGGCCTGGCGCAGCGCGGCGGAAAACCTGATGCTGGCCACCCGCTGCAGCCGCGATCGGGCGCTGGCCGCGCTGGATCAGGTGGGGCTGGCGGGGCTGCAGGACCGCTATCCCGCGGCGCTGTCGGGCGGCCAGCAACGGCGACTGGCGCTGGCGCGTGCGCTGGCGGTGGGGCCGGACCTGCTCTTGATGGACGAACCCTTCGCCTCGCTCGACCCCGGCACGGCCGCGGCGATGATGGCGTTGTTCGCCTGCCTGCGCGCCGGCCGCCCGATGGCCACGCTGATCGTCACCCATTCGATGGCCGAGGCCCAGACCCTGGCCGACCGCATCCTGCGGCTGGGCGGCAGCCCCGCCACGCTGGACGAGGTGCCGCGCCCGGCCGGCCCGCGTCAGAACAGCGGCGCGTATTTCCAGTTGTCGGCGTCGGGCGTCACCTCGTCCAGGTCATAGCCCGCCGCCTGCAGCCGCCGCGCCACCGGCAGCCCGCGCGCCGCGGCGGCGTCGACCAGGCGGCGGCCGGCCTCGACGTCGCGGACCGTGCCGCGCCCGCGCATCAGGTCCAGCCCGTGGTTGAACATGCCCACGGGATCGCCCGCCTCGGCCGCGCGGCGGTCCCATTCGGCGGCGGCATCGGGGTTCTCGGGCGCGCCCAGGCCGTTGTCGTCAAGCTGGCCCATCCAGGTCATGGCGCCGGTATAGCCCGCCTCGGCACAGCGCAGGAACAGCTCGCGCGCCATCCCGTGCCGGCCCGACTTGGTGATCAGATAGCCCGCGGCACAGGTCGTCATGTCGGTCTGGCCGCGGGCGATGTTGTCCATCACCCGGCCCATGGTCATCTCGTCAGGGTTCAGCGTGCCCAGATCCTCGGGTTCGGCCCAGGCGGGGGTGGCGGCCAGCAGCAGGATGGCGATCGGGCGCATCGGATCCTCCGTATCGGGGCAGGATAGCACCCCCGCGCCGCCCGGGGCGAGCCTGCGATGGTCGTAGACCGCCTAGCGCCGCAGCCACAGCGACAGGCCCAGCCGCGTGCCGCCCCCGCCCGCCACCGGCTGCCACAGCGCCGCCTGCAGCTGCGCCGCAGGCCCCAGGCGCCAGACCAGGCCGGTTGCGGCCTCGGCCTCGATTTCCGTCTCATGCGTCAGGAACAGCTGGGCCAGCGCCGTGGCGCGGTCGTCCAGATGCCGGCCCCAGGTCACCTCGACCCGCGTCACCGGCGCGCCGCGGCCCGCCTCGACCGAGCCGTCGAATTGCGCCCAGCCCCCCGCGCTGCCCCGGCC
>JACXUX010000409.1 GCA_014763725.1 Rhodobacterales bacterium | reverse complement strand
GTCTACGTGCTGGCCGATGCCATCAAGATCGCCGGCTCGTATGACTGGAAGAAGGTGCAGCAGGCCCTCTACCAGGTGAGCCGCGACGGCCTCGTCGCCCCCTACAAGCCGGCCTTCGACAAGGCCAATCCCGAGCGCCAGGACGCCATCCTGCCGCAATACTACCTGCTCACCGTCTGGCACGACGGCAAGCTGATCCCCTTCAAGGGCTCGCCCTACGACAAGTGAGCGCGCAGGGGCGGGCGCCCGGCGCCCGCCCCTGCGCCGGCGCCGGCGGCCCTGCCGGCCTTTGTTCCGGCAGCGCTGCCCGCCGTGCCGCCCGCGCTGGTGACGCCGGCCGCGGCCCCCGCACCCGCGGCGGCGCCCTGACGCGCGGGCGATGCGCGGCGGGGGTCGGCCATGACCGGCGGGCTGCTGGTCCTGCATCTGGTGCTGCTGGCGCTGGGGGCGGCGTCGCAGGTGGCCCAGCCCCTGATCGCCCGCCGTGCGCCCCGCGCGGGGGCCGAGGGGCGGGCCGAGCTGATGGCGCTGGCCGGCCAGCTGGGTCAGGTCACCCGCTGGGCGCTGGCCGGGCTGATCGTCACGGGCCTGGCCATGGCCTGGGCGGGCGGGCATCTGGCCGCGCCCGGCCCCTGGTTCCTGGTCAAGATCGCGCTGGTCGGGGCGCTTGCGCTGGTGGCCTGGGGCCGCGGCTTGCCGCCGCTGGCGCGGCTGGGTGCGCCGCGCCTGGCGCTGCTGGCGCGCGGGCTGCTGCTGGCGATCCTGGCCGTGACGGTGCTGGCCTTCCGCTAGGGCCGGGCGCGCGCGGGCCGGTCAGGCGCCGGCCGCGCGCAGCTGCGGGCGCCCCCGCCGGGCCCAGGCATGCACCGCCGCCCCGAAGGCCGCGAACAGCGGCCGGCTGACCGGATCTCTGCCCGCATTCCATTCCGGATGCCACTGCACCGACAGGGTGAAGCCCGGCGCCTCGCGCACATGCAGCGCCTCGGGCGTGCCGTCGGGGGCCCAGCCGTCGATCACGATCCGCGGCCCCGGCGTCTTGATGCCCTGGCCGTGCAGCGAATTGGTCATCACCTCCTCGGCCCCCAGCAGACGGACAAAGGGGCTGTCGGGGGCAAAGCGCACCGGGTGGCGCAGGGCGAACTTCTCCTCGATCGTGCCGTCGGGGGGCATGCGGTGGTTCATCCGGCCCGGCAGGTCGCGGATCTCGGGGTGCAGCGTGCCGCCCATGGCGACGTTCACCTCCTGGAACCCGCGGCAGATGCCCAGCACCGGCTGGCCCCGGTCCACGCAGGCGCGGATCAGCGGCAGCGTGATCGCATCGCGGCAACGGTCAAAGGTGCCGTGGGCCTCGGTCTCCTCCTCGCCATATTCGCTGGGGTGGACATTGGGCCGACCCCCGGTCAGCAGGAAGCCGTCGCAATGGTCCAGCAGTTCGGCCACCGTCACCAGCCGCGGGTCCGAGGGGATGATGACCGGCAGGCAGCCTGCGACCTCGGCCACCGCCTCGCTGTTCATGCGCCCGCCGGCATGGACGGGATAGCTGTCGTTCAGCAGGATCATGTTGCCGATGATGCCGACAACAGGGCGGGCCATGGCGCATCCTTTCCTGTTTCCGCCAAGCATAGGACGCAATGCGCCGGGTTTGAAGGCCCGGCGTCGCAGAACCGTCATGCCGGCCCCCTCAGCCCCGCGACAGCAACGCCTGCGGCCGGACCTGCGCAATACCGCGGGTGATCAGCGCGGCCAGCACCACCTTGATCGCATCGCCCGGCAGATAGGCCGTGACCAGCAGCGCAGCCTCGGCCCAGGTCTTGCCCAGCATCACCGCCATGCCGGTGACGCCAAAGGCATACAGAACCACGACCCCGCCCAGCGCCGCCCCCAGTCC
>JACXUX010000408.1 GCA_014763725.1 Rhodobacterales bacterium | reverse complement strand
GGGCTGTGGTCGGGGGCGGCGGGCGGCGGGCGCCCGCAGATGGGTCAGGTGATGGCGGATCAGATCGCGCAGCGCCCCCGGCGGCTCGCCCGTGGTGCGCCCGGTCAGCGCGCAGCGCAGCCGCCAGACCGCGCCGCCCGCCACATGCGCCAGCGTGGCGCCCAGCGCATAGGCCGGCCCGTGCTGTTTGGTGAAATAGTGCAGCCTCGAATCGAACCAGAAGCCGGGCACCCGCGCCCAGGTCTTCATGCCGGTCGACACCGACCCGATATGCGTGACCGCGCTTTCGCGCACATAGACCGTGGGCCAACCGGCAAGTGCTGCGCGGCGGCACAGGTCGACCTCTTCGAAATACAGAAAGAACGTCTCGTCGAACAGGCCGATGCGGTCCAGCACGTCCCTGCGGATCATCACGCTGGCCCCGGCCAGCCAGTCGACCCGGCAGGTGGCCTGCGGCACGGGCAGCGGCACGACATGGCGGCGCAAGAGCCGCGTCACCGGGCCCAGGCGGATCGCGCCCTCTAATTCCCCCGCGATCGAGGGGAAGCGGAACGCCGTCTGATGCGGCGCGCCGTCGGGGCCGTGGATGTAGCTGCCCGCCAGGCCCACATCGGGATGCGCCAGCAGATGGTCGCGCAGCGCGGCGATGGCGCCCGCGTCGGGAAAGGCGTCCGAATTCAGGATATAGACGAAATCGGGCCGCTCGTCCCCCGGCAGGCCCGCGCGGATGCCCACATTGTTGCCCGCGCCAAAGCCGCCGTTGCGCCCCGACTGGATCACCCGCACGCGGTGCGGCCCGGCGTCCCAGCCGCGGGCGGCGACCTCGGCCGACATCCGCTCGAACGACCCGTCGCCCGAGGCATTGTCGACCAGCACCAGCGCGCCGGGGATGCCCGCCATTTCGCGCAGCGCCGCCTCGGCCGCCTGCAGCGACATCGCGGCGGTGCGCCAGTTCAGCACGATAGTCAGGACGGTGCCGGTCATTCCGCGGCCATCCGCACGGGCGCGGCGGGGGCGGCGGGCGTCTCGGCCGCGGCGATCACGGCGCGCATCTGCCCGGCCAGCACGCGCACATTGGGTTCCAGCACCATGCTGTCATGGTCGCCCGGCACCTCGATTACCCGCAGCTGCGGGGCAAACCGCGTCAGGTCGTTGTCGGGAAAGACATATTCCTTGCCCCGGCTGACCCAGCGCCCGCCCGACACGCGCCAGTGCCGGTCCAGCGGCGGGCGGAACAGCGTCGCGGGCCCGTCCCACCGGGGCAGGTCATAGATCGGCAGCGCGGCGCGGAAGGCGGCCTCGATCGCGGCGTTGTGGAAGGCGGCCTCGGCCTGGGGCTCGGCGCCCTGCCGACGCCGGCGTTCCCATTCGATCCGGTCGTGCGCCCATTCGGCCAGATAGGCCGGCCCCTTGCGCCGCAGTTCTGCGGCCTTGATCAGCGCCTTGTCGACGCGGCTCAGGCCCGGGCGCACCGGCAGCGGCGTGTCCAGCAGGATCAGCTGCGCCACCCGTTCGCCCGCCGCCGTCAGCTGATGCGCCATTTCCCAGGCGGTCAGCCCGCCGCCGGAAAAGCCGCCCAGCAGATAGGGCCCGTGCGGCTGGACCTGGCGCAGTTCGGCGATGTAGTCGGCCGCGGCCTGGGGCAGCGTGCGGTGGGGTTCTGCATCGCCGAACAGCCCGCGCGCCTGCAGCCCGTAGAACGGCCGGTCGCCCCCCAGGAGCTGGGCCAGATGCCGCAGGTTCAGCACATTGCCGAACATGCCCGCCACCAGGAAGAAGGGCGTGTTGGGGCCGCCCTCGCCTTCGTGCATGGCGACCAGATGGGCAAAGCGGCGGGCGGGCTGATCGACTTTGCCCAGGGCGCGGATCAGGTGCTGCGGCTGGTGCGCGCGCTGGACC
>JACXUX010000407.1 GCA_014763725.1 Rhodobacterales bacterium | reverse complement strand
CGCGCCTGTTCGGCCAGAAGGCCGCGGTGGACGGCATCAGCTTCACCGTCGACCGGCCGGGATTTGTCGGCATCATCGGCCGGTCGGGCGCGGGCAAGTCGACCTTCCTGCGGATGATGAACCGGCTGACCGACGCCACCTCGGGGCGCATCCTGGTCGATGGGCGCGACATCCTGGCGCTGACCGGCGCGGACACGCGCGCCTGGCAGAGCCAGTGCGCCATGATCTTCCAGCAGTTCAACCTGGTGCCGCGGATGGATGTGGTCCCGAACGTGCTGCACGGCATCCTGAACCGGCGGTCCACGCTGCAGACCATGTTCAACCTGTGGTCCGAGGCCGACATCACCCGCGCCATCGCCATCCTGGACCGTCTGGGCATCGCCGAACAGGCGCCGAAACGGGCCGAGGCGCTGTCGGGCGGCCAGCAGCAGCGCGTGGCCATCGCCCGCGCCCTGATGCAGGACGCCAAGATCATCCCGGCCGACGAACCGATCGCCAGCCTTGACCCGATGAACGCGCAGATCGTCATGGACACGCTGCACCGCATCCATGCCGAGGACGGGCGCATGGTCATCGCCAACCTGCACACGCTGGACACCGCGCGGCGCTATTGCGACCGGGTGATCGGCATGCGCGACGGGCGCATCGTCTTTGACGGCACCCCCGACCAGCTGACCAACGGCGTGGCCCGCGACATCTACGGCGCCGGCGACAGCTTCAGCGAAAGCGCGACCTCGACCGCGATCGACACGCTGTCGGCCGATGCGGGCTAGGCCCGCGCGATGCTGGCCACCTGACCCGGCCGCCGCCCTGACCGGGCGGCGCCGCGACCCCCCGTCCAACCCGGAGAAACCACCATGAAGACGCTGATTGCCGCCCTGTTCGCCAGCACCGCGCTGGCCGGCGCCGTCCAGGCCCAGGGCATCACCGAATTCCGCATCGGCATCCTCGGCGGCGAAAACGCCCAGGACCGCCTGACCTCGAACGAATGCCTGCGCGCCTATGCCGAAGAGGCCCTGGGCGTTCCGGTCAAGCTGTTCACCCCGGCCGACCATGACGGCGTGATCCAGGTGACGGCGTGATCCAGGGCATGATCGGCGGCTCGATCGACATGTCGTGGCTGGGCGCCAGCGCCTATGCCAAGGCCTATCTGACCGACCCCGAGGCGGTCGAGCCGGTGCTGGTCAAGACCAATCTGGACGGATCGTTCAGCTACCACTCGGTCGGCTTTGCCCGCAAGGACAGCGGCATCGCCTCGCTGCAAGACATGAAGGGCAAGCGCTTCGGCTTCGGCGACCCGAACTCGGCCTCGGGCTATCTGATCCCGTCGATCGAGATCCCGGCGATCACCGGTGCCCCGATGGACAGCGGCGCCTATTTCGGCGAAGTCGTGTTCACCGGCGGGCATGAGCAGACCATCGTCGCCGTCGCCAACGGCGATGTCGACGCCGGCGTGACCTGGGCCGACGGCCTGGGCAACTGGGAAGACGGCTACAATTCGGGCGCGCTGCGCAAGGCGGTCGATGCCGGCCTGGTCGACATGAACGACCTGGTGCCGATCTGGATCTCGAAGCCGATCCCCGAGGGCCCGGTGACCCTGCGCAAGGCCCTGCCGCAGGACGTCAAGGACAAGATGATCGCGCTCGTGGCCGGCATGCACGAGAAGGATCCCCAGTGCGCCTACAACATCGCCGCGGGCGAAACCGCCGGCTTCAAGCCGATCACGCACGAGGCCTATGAATGGCTCTGTTGCACAAATCGGCTGCTGACCGGTCTTCCCCTTTCCCCGGGCAGACCTATACCGCGACCTCTGTGACGGGGATGCCGAGCGCGGTGAAGCCGTTGAGCAATGACCGGGCGAGCGCCACCGGTTCGAGAGAGCCCGCGAATGACCCTGACCTGGAACTC
>JACXUX010000406.1 GCA_014763725.1 Rhodobacterales bacterium | reverse complement strand
CTGACGTTGGCGGTGTGGACTCTCAAGCGTGAGGTAAGGGCATTTGGTGGATGCCTTGGCATGCACAGGCGATGAAGGACGTGGCACGCTGCGATAAGCGTCGGTGAGTTGTGAGCAAACTTTGACCCGACGATTTCCGAATGGGGAAACCCAACTTCACCATTAAATTTCGCGCCAGCTTCGGCTGGATCGGAGTTTAGTGGGGAAGTTATCCCATAGTGAATACATAGCTATGGTGAAGCGAACCCGGGGAACTGAAACATCTCAGTACCTGGAGGAAAGGACATCAACCGAGACTCCCTAAGTAGTGGCGAGCGAAAGGGGACCAGGCCAGTGCCTTTGATTTAGTCAGCAGAATTGGTTGGAAAGCCAAGCCGTAGCGGGTGATAGCCCCGTATGCGAAAACGAAATCAAAGGACTCGAGTAAGGCGGGACACGTGAAATCCTGTCTGAACATGGGGGGACCACCCTCCAAGCCTAAGTACTCGTGCATGACCGATAGTGAACTAGTACCGTGAGGGAAAGGTGAAAAGCACCCCGATTAGGGGAGTGAAACAGCACCTGAAACCGAATGCCTACAATCAGTTGGAGCCCTCTTGAAGGGTGACAGCGTACCTCTTGTATAATGGGTCAGCGACTTAGTGTGTGATGCAAGCTTAAGCCGTTAGGTGAAGGCGCAGCGAAAGCGAGTCTGAATAGGGCGATTTAGTATCACGCATTAGACCCGAAACCCGGTGATCTAGGCATGGCCAGGATGAAGGTGGGGTAACACCCACTGGAGGTCCGAACCGATTAACGTTGAAAAGTTATCGGATGAGCTGTGTTTAGGGGTGAAAGGCCAATCAAACCGGGAAATAGCTGGTTCTCCGCGAAAACTATTGAGGTAGTGCCTCGGATGAATACCGTGGGGGGTAGAGCACTGGATGGGCTAGGGGGCCGCGAGGTCTACCAAACCTAACCAAACTCCGAATACCCACGAGTAATATCCGGGAGACAGACGGCGGGTGCTAAGGTCCGTCGTCGAGAGGGAAACAGCCCTGACCAACAGCTAAGGTCCCCAAGTCGTGTCTAAGTGGGAAAGCATGTGAGAATCCCAAAACAACCAGGAGGTTGGCTTAGAAGCAGCCATCCTTTAAAGAAAGCGTAACAGCTCACTGGTCTAGATAAGGGTTCTTGCGGCGAAGATGTAACGGGGCTCAAGACACGCACCGAAGCTTTGGGTGTGCATTTATGCACGCGGTAGCGGAGCGTTCCGTAAGCCGTTGAAGCGGGAGGGTAACCGACCGTGGAGGTATCGGAAGCGAGAATGCTGACATGAGTAGCGATAAACAGGGTGAGATGCCCTGTCGCCGAAAGCCTAAGGGTTCCTGCGCAAGGCTAATCCGCGCAGGGTGAGCCGGATCCTAAGACGAGGCCGAAGGGCGTAGTCGATGGTAACACGGTTAATATTCCGTGGCCTGGAGATGTGTGACGGATCACTTGTGTTGTCTGACCTTATCGGATTGGTCAGGCTTCGACGTGGTTCCAGGAAATAGCCTCTCCATTATAGTCCGTACCCGAAACCGACACAGGTAGGCTGGTAGAGTATACCAAGGCGCTTGAGAGAAGGGTGTTGAAGGAACTCGGCAAATTGCCTCCGTACCTTCGGAAGAAGGAGGCCCTCACTGCGGGCAACCGCTTTGAGGGGGCACAGGCCAGGGGGTAGCGACTGTTTAACAAAAACACAGGGCTCTGCTAAGTCGGCTTCAAGACGACGTATAGGGTCTGACGCCTGCCCGGTGCCGGAAGGTTAAGAGGAGGAGTGCAAGCTCTGAATTGAAGCCCCGGTAAACGGCGGCCGTAACTATAACGGTCCTAAGGTAGCGAAATTCCTTGTCGGGTAAGTTCCGACCTGCACGAATGGCGTAACG
>JACXUX010000405.1 GCA_014763725.1 Rhodobacterales bacterium | reverse complement strand
CCTGCGCGCCGCCCCACCGGCCCCCCGCGCGCCCGAGGCCACAGCCCTGATCGCCGAGGCGCGGCTGGGCGGGGCCACGGGCCTGGCGGTCGCCGATGCCGCCAGCGGGCGCCTGGTCGAGACGCTGGGCCACGACACCCCCCTGCCGCCGGCCAGCACCGCCAAGGCGATCACCGCGCTTTATGCGCTGGACCGGCTGGGCCCCGGCTTCCGCTTTGCCACGCGGCTGATCGCCACCGGCCCGGTGCAGGGCGGGGTCATCGCGGGCGATCTGGTGCTGGCGGGCACGGGGGACCCCACGCTGGACACCGATGCGCTGGCGCAGATGGCGCAGGCGCTGGCGGCCCAGGGCGTGCGGGGCGTGCAGGGGCGGTTCCTGCTGCACGCGGGCGGGGTGCCCCGGCTGGACCGGATCGCGACGGACCAGCCCGACCATGTGGGCTACAATCCCGCGATCTCGGGCCTGAACCTGAACTTCAACCGCGTGCATTTCGAATGGCGCCGCGGCGACAAGGGCTATGCGCTGGCCATGGACGCGCGGTCCGAACGGGTCGTGCCCCCGGTGGGCATGGCGCGCATGGCCGTGGTCGACCGCGACCTGCCGGTCTACACCTATCGTGGCGGCAACGGCACCGACGACTGGACCGTGGCGCGCAGCGCGCTGGGCGGGGGCGGCGCGCGCTGGCTGCCCGTCCGCCAGCCCGAGGCCTATGCCGGCGACGTCTTCCGCACGCTGGCCCGCGCCCGCGGCCTGGACCTGCCGCCGCCGCGGCTGACGCCGACGCTGCCCGCAGGCCGCGTGCTGGTCGATCGCCCCAGCGCGCCCCTGCCCGACCTGCTGCGCGACATGCTGAAGCATTCCACCAACCTCACGGCCGAGGTGCTGGGCCTGTCCGCCTCGGGTGCCGGGGGGCTGCCGGCCTCGGGTCGGGCGATGGGCGACTGGGCGCGCGCCCGCTACGGCCGGGCGGGCCGCTTCGTCGATCACTCGGGTCTCGGCGCCGACAGTCGCGTGACCGCGGCCGATCTGGTCGCCGCACTGACCGGTGCGCAGGGCGGCCCGCTGCCCGGCCTGCTGAAGCCCTTCGCCCTGCGCGACGCCCAGGGGCGCGAGCTCAGGGGCCATCCCGTCCGCGTCCACGCCAAGACCGGCACGCTGAACTTCGTCTCGGCACTGGCGGGCTATGCGGTCGCCCGCTCGGGCCGGGTGCTGGCCTTCGCGGTGATCTCGGCCGATCCCGCCCGCCGTGCCGCCCTGCCGCCCGAGGCGCAGGAGGCCCCGCCAGGCGGCCGCGACTGGGCACGCCGTGCCCGCCTGCTGCAATCCCGCCTGATCGAACGCTGGACCACCGTCCACGCCTGACCCCGCGCCCACCCCCCAGCTTCCCGGAAAAATATCCCACGGGGGGTGCGGGGGGGTGTGAAACCCCCCGCCTGCGACGGCGCCGCGATCACACCGTCTGGTGTCGCGCCCGGGCCGCCCATTCGATCGCCGCGGCATGCAGCCGGTCGACGTTCAACTCATGCCGGATCTCCTGCAGCATCCGCAGTTCCACGTCGCGCAGCTTGCCGTCGGCGGCCACCAGGTCGCAGGCCAGCGCATAGGCGGTTTCATACAGCCGTTCGGGCAGCGCATCGCGCACCAGGCCGAACAGCGCCTCGAGCCCGTCTTCCTCTTCCATCAGGTCATAGACGGTGCGCGCCACGGTGGCGATGCGGTCGGCGTCATAGCCGTCGAACACCGGCAGGTGGCCCACGATGCGCTGGATCGTCAGCATCTCGACCGTGCGGATCTGTTCGTCGGCGATCGATGTGACGATCATGATCGCCACCAGCGCGTCCTGCGGGGTCAGCGAGGGGGGGGTATCGGGCACGGGGTTCTCCGGTGGCTGCGCCCGCAGAATATTGACG
>JACXUX010000003.1 GCA_014763725.1 Rhodobacterales bacterium | reverse complement strand
CCCCCGCCCCCGCGGCCGAGGAACAGCCCGCCCTGGCGCTGGGCACCCCGGCCGAGGATCTGCGCCCGCCGCTGGGCATGGGCGATTTCATCCGGGCGCTGAACTTCCCCGAAACGCCCGACGACAAGGACGGCTTTCGCGCCCTGCGCCTGGCGCTGGAAGACCGCAAGATCGCCCGGCTGATCCGCGCGGCCCAGGACGTGCTGACGCTGCTGGCCCAGGACGGCATCTACATGGACGACCTGAAGCCCGACCGCGCCCGCCCCGAGGTCTGGCGCCGCTTTGCCGAGGGCGAGCGCGGCCGCGCCATCGCCGCGCTGGGCGGCATCCGCGACCGGTCCAGCCTGGCGCTGACCGCCGGGCGGATGCGCGAGGACGCGGTCTTTCGCGATGCCGCGCACCACTTCCTGCGCCAGTTCGACAAGACCTTTGCCGAATTCGAGAAGAACGCGACCGACGCCGAGATCGCCGATCTGGCCGAAACCCGCACCGCGCGCGCCTTCATGCTGTTCGGCCGGGTGACCGGAATCTTCGACTAGGACCGCGCGCCGCGCCGTGGCACAAGGGCTGTGCCACCGTCCGGAGGAGACCGCGGGTGACCCTGACCCCCCTGCTTGCGGCGGCGCTCGTCGCGCTTGGCCTGCAGGCCGCCCCCGCCGCCGCGCAAGAGGCCGCGATCGAGGCGATGCAGGACTACCTGATGTTCCAGGACTATGAATCCGGCATCATCCTGCCCCGGCAGATCGACCGCACGGTGTTCGACGCGGCGCTGTTCGTCGACACCCGCAGCGCCGACCAGTTCGCGGCCGGCACGATCCCGGGGGCCATCAACATCGAATGGCGCCAGGTGCTGGACCGCCTCGACGAGATCCCCGAGGACCGGATGACCATCCTGTTCTGCAACACCGGCAGCCTGTCGGCGCAGGCGACCTTTGCGCTGCGGGTGGCGGGGCGGTCGAATGTGGTGGTGCTGCAGTCGGGCTTTGCCGGCTGGCAGCAGGACGCCGCCTGGAAACCCTGACCCCCGCAGGGCCGGGGGGCGTTCTGTTGCGCCCTGCACGGGTGCGCGCCGCGGCCGAGACTGCGCAATCTGCGCGCGACGGGGCAGCCCTGCCCGCGACCGCGCCAGAAAGGCCCCAGACCGATGCCAGACCCCGCCACGCCCGACCTGCCGCTTGACCTGGGTCTGGGCGCCGATGCGCCCCCGCCCCGCCGGCGGTGGTTCCGCGCCCGCTATCTGCTGGTGCTGCTGATCCCGGTGTTCATGTTCTCGGGCGCGGTTCTGGGGCTGTATTTCCAGCCGCCGGGCCTGCAGAAGTTCTACGCCCTGACCGGCCTGCAGCCCGGGGGCGGGTCCGATGCGCCCATCGCCCTGCCGCCCGACATCGACCTGCCGCCGAAGATGGCGGAAACCCTGCTGCCCACCGATGTGGTGGGGCTGGCGCGGATCATGCCGCGGGGCGATGTGTCGATCGTGGCGGCCCCCTATGGCGCGGGCGACGCGCGGGTGGCGGAAATCCTGGTCGCCGTGGGCGACCGGGTGGACCGCGGCGCGGTGCTGGCGCGGCTGGACAACCGCACCGCGCTGGAGGGCGCGGTGCTGATGGCCCAGGCCAGCCTGGCCGTGCGCGAGGCCACGCTGATGCAGACCCGCGCCGTCGTCGCCGCCAGCCGGGACGAGGCGCAGGCCGCGCTGGATCAGGCGGTCGCCACATCAGGCGGTCGCCACCGCGGCCGATGCGCAGGCGACGCTGGCGCGCACCCAGGAGCTGTTCGCCCGCGCGGTGGCCACGCAGGCCAAGCTCGATTCGGTGCGCACCGCGGCCGAGGGGGCAAGCCTGGCCGTCGCCCGGGCCGAGGCGACGCTGAAGCGCTTTTCGTCGGTCGATCTGGACGACCAGCCCGACGTGATCGTGGCCACGCGGAATGTCGAGGCCGCCCGCGCCGACCTGGACCGCGCGCGGCTGGATCTGGAACGGTCCACCGTCGTCGCCCCGATCGCCGGCACGATCCTGGACATCCACGCCACCCCGGGCCAGCGTCCGCCCGCCGAGGGCATCATGGAGATGGGCGACACCGGCCAGATGATGGCCGAGGTCGAGGTCTGGCAGGACCGGATCACCGCCGTCCAGCCCGGCCAGCCGGTGGACCTGGCGGCGGCGGCGCTGAACACCACGCTGCAGGGCCGGGTCGACCGCATCGGCCTGACCGTGGGTCGTCAGGGGCTGATTTCCGACGACGCGGCCGAAAACAAGGACGCCCGCGTGATCCGCGTGCTGGTGGCGCTGGATGCGCCGTCCCCGGACCTGGCTTCGCGCTTCACCAACCTCGAGGTCATCGCCCGCATCGACACGACGGCAAGGCCCGCGCCATGAGCCGCCTGCTGCAGGCGCTGTTCGGGCGGCTGCCGATCGGCTGGCTGCAGCTGACGCACAACCGCACCCGGTTCGCCGCGGCCCTGGCCGGCGTGGCCTTTGCCAATGTGCTGGTCTTCGTCCAGCTGGGCATCATGAATTCCATGGGGGCGGCCACGCTGCGGCCCTATGACTTCTTTCAGGCCGACATCATGATCTCGGCCGGGGATGCCAATTCGCTGACCGATGGCGGCACTACCACCTTCGGCATCGACCCGGTCAAGCCAGGGTTCCTGGCGCCCGAGATCAGCGGCGACCTGAACCTGCTGCAGGTGCAGGACGCGGCGATTCTGGACCGCCTGGCGTGCGGCCTGGCCCGGGACGAGGCCGCCGCGATCCGCCCGCAGTCCCCCCTGTCGTTCGAGACGCAGGGCCGCACGGTCACCGCCTGTGCCACCTTTGCCGGGGGCGGCGGCTTTGGCGGCGACGGCTACATGCTGGTGTCGGACCAGACGTTCCTGTCGCTGTTCAATTCGCGCAGTTCGACCGCGCCCGACCACATCCTGCTGACGCTGCGCCCGGGCGCCCAGCCCCGGGCGGTGGTGGCGCGGCTGAAGGACCTGATCTCGGACCCCGGGCTGCGCATCCGCACCCAGGCCGAGGCCGCGCAGGAAGACCTGCGCCCTCAGCAGACCCGGCGGCCCACGGGCATCATCTTCCGCTTCGGCGTGCTGATCGGGGTGCTGGTCGGGCTGGTCATTGTCTGTCAGGTGCTGTCGACCGACGTGGCCGACCACCTGCGCGGATACGCCACCTTCAAGGCGATGGGCTATGGCCCGCGCTTCTTTCTGGGCGTCGTCTTCGAACAGGCGCTGGTGCTGGGGGTGCTGGGCTTCCTGCCCGGCCTTGCCGTCGGAACGACCTTCCAGACCGCGATGGGCAGGATCACCACCCTGCCGCTGGCGATGACGCCGTCGATGGCGATTTCGGTCTTTGTGGGCACCGTGGTCTTTTCGGCGCTGTCGCGCGCCATCGCCACCCGCCGTCTGGCCGCCGCCGACCCGGCCGACCTGTTCTGAGGGAGAGGGGCAGAGACCGTCGTCGAGGCCCGCGGCCTGAACCACTGGTTCGGCAGCGGCGAGCTGCGCAAGCAGGCGCTGTTCGACGTGAACCTGACGCTGCTGCGTGGCAGCTTCACGGGGCTGATGGGGCCGTCGGGGTCGGGCAAGACCACGGTGCTGACGCTGATCGGCTGCCTGCGCGCGGTGCAGGACGGGTCGGTGCACCTGCTGGGGCGCGAGCTGAACGGCGCCCCGGACGCCGACCTGGTCGCGCTGCGCCGGCGGCTGGGCTTCATCTTCCAGGCGCACAACCTGCACGAAGGCCTGACGGCGGTGCAGAACGTGATGATGGGGGTGCAGGTGCACGGCCGTGTGCCCGATGCCGCGGCGGAACGGGCGGCCGCCCATGCGCTGGACCTGGTGGGCCTGTCCGAACGCCGGTCCTACCTGCCCGCGAACCTGTCGGGCGGGCAGAAGCAGCGCGTGGCCGTGGCGCGTGCGCTGGTGGCCAGCCCGGCGCTGGTGCTGGCCGACGAACCCACCGCCGCGCTGGACAAGGACAGCGCGGCCGAGGTGGTGGACCTGCTGCCCCGGATGGGGGCCGCGCGCGGCACCACCACGCTGCTGGTCACGCATGACAACCGCATCCTGGACCGCGCCGACCGCATCCTGACGCTGGAAGATGGCCGGATCGTCAGGATCGAGGACCGCGACCCGCGCTAGGCGGCCGAGCGGCCCAGCACCTCGGCCAGCAGGGGGTTGGGGAACCGCCGCTGCAGCGTGACGGCCAGAAACGGCTCGCGCAGGGTGTCCAGCGTGGCGGCCTCGACCAGCAGGCCCGCGTCCAGTTCGTCGCGCACCACGATGGGCGGAATGATCGCCAGCCCCGCATCGGCGCGCGCCAGCAGGCGGATCATCGCCATGTCGTCGACCTCGGCCGCGACGGCGGGGGTGACGCCCACCCGCGCCGCCAGCGCGTCGAAGCCCGCGCGCAGCGCGGTTTCCCGCGTGGGCAGGATCAGCGGCTGCGCGGCCAGCAGGTCGCGCAGCGGCGGGGCCGGCCGGCCCACCCGCGCCGGGGTGCCGATCAGGCCCACGGGCTGTTCGTCCAGGCGATGGATCAGCCAGGGGCTGGCCGCATCGCGCGACGGCGCCAGGTTCGTCAGCACCACGTCCAGCGCCAGTGCCTGCAGCCCGCGCAGCAACTCGTCCTGCGAGCCTGACCGCAGCACCACCTCGACATCCCTCCGCCCGATCAGGGGGCGCAGAAACTGCATCTGGAAGTTGCGCGACAGCGTGGCCAGTGCCCCCACCCGCAGCGCCCGCCGCCCGCGCCGGGTTTCGCGCAGCGTCGCGGTCAGGTCGTCGGCGGTGCGAAAGATCGCCTCGGCATGGTCCAGCGCGATCTGGCCCGCCTCGGTCAGCACCAGCCCGCGGCCACGCCGTTCGAACAGGTCCTGGCCCAGCGACGCCTCAAGCGCGCGCAGCTGTGTCGACAGCGCCGATTGCGACAGGTTCAGCCGCCGCGCCGCGCCGGTCAGGGTGCCGTCGCTGGCAACCGCGCGGAACAGCCGCAAGTGGTGCAGGTTCAAGGCGGACATTGTTCTGTTTAATGGATGGTTATCGCTCAATATATGTAATTTTTTAAATCATCGGCAAGCGCTAGATCGCCGGCATCGCCTCCAACCCGGTGCCCGACATGACCGACCTGCCGCTGATCGCCCTTGCCCCGCCCGTCCTGCTGGCCGCCGCAGCCCTGTTCTTGCGCCGGCCCGGCCGCCGCCCCGGCGTGCTGCCCGCCCTGGCCGAGGCGGCGGCGCTGATCGCGCTGGCGCTGGCTCTGGCGGGGCTGGGGCAGCTTTGGCTGGTCGGGCCGTTGCAGCTGGCCGCGGGGCCAGCGGTCTCGGTCCGGCTGGATGCGGTCAGCGCCACGATGGCGCTGCTGGTGGCCTTTGTCGGCTGGATCGTGCTGCGCTATGCCCGCCGCTATCTGGATGGCGAGCCGCGCGAGGGCGCCTTTCACGGCCTGACGCTGGCGGCGCTGGCGGCGGTGCTGGTTCTGGTGCAGGCGGGCAGCCTGCCGGTGCTGGTGGTGGCCTTTGCCGCCACGGGTCTGATCCTGCGCCAGCTGCTGCTGTTCTATCCCGACCGGCCCGAGGCGCGGCGCGCCGCCGCCAAGTTCACCCGCGTCTGGGTGGCGGGCGATCTGGCGCTGCTGCTGGCGGCGGGGCTGCTGTGGGCGGGGCTGGGCACGCCCGACATCGCCGCGCTGACCGCGGCGGCGGCGGGCGGCCTGCCGGGCGCGGCACAGGCGGCGGTCTGGCTGCTGGTGCTGGCCGCGGCGCTGAAGACGGCGGCCTTCCCGCTGCACGGCTGGCTGACCGAGGTGATGGAGGCGCCGACCCCCGTCTCGGCCCTGCTGCATGCGGGCATCATCAATTCGGGCGGGGTGCTGCTGATCACGCTGTCGGGTCTGGTCCAGCACAGCCCGGGCGCGATGGCGGTGCTGGCCGGGCTGGGCGGGCTGACGGCGCTGTTCGGCGCGGCGGTGATGCTGACGCAAAGCGCGGTCAAGACGGCGCTGGCCTGGTCGACCGTGGCGCAGATGGGCTTCATGCTGCTGCAATGCGGGCTGGGGCTGTGGGCGCTGGCGCTGCTGCACATCGTGGCGCATTCGCTCTACAAGGCGCATGCCTTCCTGGCCTCGGGCGGGGCGGTGCGGGCGGTGAATGCCCTGCGCAAGCCCGGGCCCGTGGCGGTGCCGGGGCCCTGGGCGGTGGCGCGGGCCTTTGCGCTGGCGCTGGCGCTCTATGCGGCGGTGGCCGCGGTCTTTACCCTGGTCGCCGGGCCCAAGTCGCTCCAGGCGCTGGCGCTGGGCGCCATGCTGATCTTCGGCGTGTCCTATCTGATCGCCCAGGGTCTGGCCGATGCCGCGCCCGGCGCGCTGACGCGGCGGACGGGGCTGGCCTCGCTGGCCACGGCGCTGGCCTATTTCGGCTTTCAGGTCCTGGCCCAGGCGATCTGGGGTCCGGCCCTGCCCGCCGCCCCCGTGCCCGGGCCGCTGGAATGGGCGCTGATCGTGCTGGCCGTGCTGTCCTTCGGGATCGTGGCGGTGGCCCAGGCGCTGTTCCCGCTGTGGGCGCATCACCCCTCGACCGCGGGGCTGCGCGTGCATCTGGCCAATGGCCTGTATCTGAACGCGCTGTTCGACCGCATGACCGGCGGCTTTCGCAGCCCCGCCTGACCCCGCAAGGAGACGACGCCCATGTTCCTGAAACATTCGCAGATCGCGCCGGCCCGGGTGACGGGGCTGCTGCAGGCGGCCGAGGCCGCGGCCCGCGCCATCCCGCCCGCCTTCCCGCTGGAGGCGACCGTGGCCGTGAACCCCTTCCTGGCCCAGACGGGCGAGGATCTGGCCCGGGCCGCGGCGCGGCTGGGCCGGGTGGCCGGGGTGCGGCTGACCCCGCCGCGGGCCGACTTCGCCGCGCGCCTGGCCGCGGGGCAGATCGAGGACGACGATCTGGCCGCGGCGCTGATCGCCTGTCCCTCGGCCCTGAAACCCGTGGACCTGGCGATGCTGAAGGCGCGGCTGGCGGCCGACAGCCCCGTGCCCGCGGCCCTGCCCACGGTGGCGGACCTGGCCGCCCGCGCGACCGGCACCGACTGGCCGGGGCTGGTGGCGCGCTGTCTGGGGCTGTGGGCGGCGGGGCATTTCGACCGCGGCCAGGCGCTGTGGACGCCGCGGCCCGGGCGGGGCGCCTATGCCGCCTGGCGGGAATGGGCCACCCATGACCTGACGCCCGAGATCGCGGGCCTGACCGGCTTTTGCGCCCATGTGGCCGAGGCGCCCGACACCGCCGAACGCGCCGTGCTGCGCGCGGCCGAACGGCTGGGCCTGACCGATGCGGCGGCCGAAACGGCGTTTCACCGGCTGCTGGTCGATCTGGGCGGCTGGGCGCAGCATGCGCGCTGGCTGCTGTGGCAGGCGGAACTGGCGGGCGGCAGCGACGCGACGCTGACCGACCTGCTGGCGATCCGCCTGATCTGGGACGAGGCGCTGCTGACCCGCACCCCGCAGATCGCCCCCGACTGGGCCGCGACCGTGGCCGCCCATGCCGCGCCGCTGACCCCCACGCCTGACCAGGTGATCGACGTCCTCCTGCAGGAGGCCGCCGAACGCGCGCATCAGCGGCGGCTGGCCGCGGCGCTGACGGGGCCGGTGCCGCGAGCGGGCCGGGCGGCGATGCAGGCCGCCTTCTGCATCGATGTGCGGTCCGAGGTGCTGCGCCGCGCGCTCGAGGCGCAGGACAGCGGGATCGAGACGCTGGGATTCGCGGGCTTCTTCGGCCTGCCGCTGGCGCACCGGCCCGCGGGGACCGAGGAGCTGCAGCCCCATCTGCCCGCGCTGCTGCGGCCCGCGCTGGTGTCGACCGCGCAGGCCGATGACGCGACCGAATCCGCCCTGCGCATCCGGGCGCGCGCCACGCGGGCCTGGGGGCGGTTCCGGCAGGCGGCCGTGTCGTCCTTTGCCTTTGTCGAGGCAGCGGGCCCCGCCTATGGGGCCAAGCTGGTGCGCGATGCGCTGGGTCTGGGCGCGCGGCCGCCCGCGCCCGGGCCCATGCCCCGGATCGAGGGCGGCCTGACCGCGGCGGAAAAGGCGCAGACCGCCGCCGCCGTCCTGCGCGCGATGGGGCTGACCGCGGGCCATGCGCGGCTGGTGCTGCTGATCGGGCATGGCGCGCAGGTGGCGAACAACCCGCATGAGAGCGCCTATCACTGCGGCGCCTGCTGCGGCCAGACGGGCGAGGTTTCGGCCCGGCTTCTGGCGGACCTGCTGAACGCCCCCGAGACGCGGGCGGGTCTGGCCGACCGGGACATTGCGCTGCCGCAGGACACGCTGTTCGTGGCCGGGCTGCACGACACGGTGACCGACCGCGTGACGCTTTACCCCGACACGCCCGCCCCCGGCCATGCCGCTGATCTGGACCGGGCGCAGGCCTGGCTGGCCGCGGCGGGGCGGATGGCGCGGGCCGAACGCGCCGCCCGCCTGCCCGGTGCGACCGCCGACAGCCTGCTGCGCCGCGCCGCCGACTGGGCCGAGCTGCGGCCGGAATGGGGCCTGGCGGGCTGTGCGACCTTTGTCGCGGCCCCGCGGCCCGTGACGGCGGGGCGCAACCTGCAGGGCCGCGCCTTCCTGCACAGCTACGACTGGCGGGCCGACACCGGCTTTGCAACGCTGGACCTGATCCTGACTGCGCCGGTGGTCGTGGCCAGCTGGATCAGCCTGCAATACTACGGATCGACCGTCGCGCCGCAGGTCTTTGGCGGCGGTAACAAACTGATCCACAACGTCACCGGCGGAATCGGCGTGGTCGAGGGCAACGGCGGCCGGCTGCGCGCGGGCCTGCCCTGGCAGACGGTGCATGACGGCGAAAGCCCCGCGCATGACCCGCTGCGCCTGACCGTGCTGGTCGAGGCGCCGATGGCGGCGATCGCCGATGTCCTGCGCCGGCACGATGCGGTGCGACAGCTGTTCGACAACGGCTGGCTGCATCTGCTGGCGCTGCAGGACGGCCGGGTCGCGGCCCGCTATCGCCCCGGCCTGACGTGGGAGCCCGCCGCCCCGCCCGGCCGGCTGGCGGCCTGAGCGGGCGCGCGGGCCTCAGCCCTCGCGTTCCGCCGCGGCCACGTTGTGCTTGACGGCCAGGAAGCTGTCGGGCGTGACCGAGATCGCGTCGATCCCCGCCTGCACCAGCAGGCGGGCGAAGTCGGGGTCGTTCGACGGGGCCTGGCCGCACAGCCCGATGTGCCGGCCGGCCGCGCGGGCCTTGGCGATGACGGTGCGGATCATCCACAGCACCGCCGGGTCGCGTTCGCGGAACAGGTCGGCCAGATCGCCGGAATCGCGGTCCACCCCCAGCGTCAGCTGGGTCAGGTCGTTCGACCCGATCGAGAAGCCGTCAAAGCGTTCGGCAAAGGCCTCGGCCAGGATGACGTTCGAGGGGATCTCGCACATCACATAGACCTTCAGCCCGTTGCGGCCGCGTTCCAGCCCGGCCTCGCGCATCACCTCCAGCACGCGGTCGGCCTCTTCCGGCGACCGGCAGAAGGGGATCATGACGATCACGTTGTCGAACCCCATCTGTTCGCGCAGCCGCCGGATCGCGCGGCATTCCAGCGCGAAGCCGTCGCGGTAGCGGTCGGAATAATAGCGCGAGGCGCCGCGGAACCCGATCATCGGGTTTTCCTCATCCGGTTCGAACTGCCGCCCGCCCAGCAGGTCGGCATATTCGTTGGTCTTGAAATCCGACATCCGCACGACGACGGGTTTCGGATACCAGACGGCCGCGATCCGGCCCAGGCCCGTGGCCAGCCGGTCCACGAAATAATCCTGCCGGTCGGCATGGCCGCGGGTCAGCTGCGCGATCCGGGCGCGCACCTCGGGGTCGGTCAGCTGGTCGAAGCGGGTCAGCGCCAGCGGATGCACGCGGATCGCGTTCGAGATCACGAATTCCATCCGCGCCAGCCCCACCCCGTCGACCGGCAGCCGCCACCAGCGCGCCGCGGCCGCGGGGTTGGCCAGGTTCAGCATCACCTCGGTCCGGGTGTCGGGCACGGTGTCCAGCCGCTGGTCCTGCACCTCGACCTCGGCCAGGCCGGCATAGACGATGCCCTGGTCGCCCTCGGCGCAGCTGACGGTCACCTCTTGCCCGTCATGCAGCAGATGCGTCGCGTTGCCGGTGCCCACGATCGCGGGCAGGCCCAGTTCGCGGCTGACGATGGCGGCGTGGCTGGTGCGCCCACCGTGGTCGGTGATGATGGCGCGGGCACGTTTCATCACCGGCACCCAGTCGGGGTCGGTGGTCGAGGTGACGAGGATCGCCCCGTCGACAAAGCGGCCGATGTCGGCCGCACTCTCGATCAGGCAGACCTCGCCTGTGGCCACCGCCTGGCCCACCGACAGGCCGCGCAGGATCTCGGGGCCCCTGCGCGTCAGGTGCCAGGATTTCAGCGCCCCCGCATCGGCGCGCGACTGCACGGTTTCGGGCCGGGCCTGCACGATGTAGATCAGGCCGGACTGGCCGTCGCGCGCCCATTCCATGTCCATCGGCTGGCCGTAGTGATCCTCGATCGTCACGGCCATGCGCGCCAGCTCCAGGATCTCGTCATCCGACAGCACGAAGGATTCGCGTTCGGCTTTCGAGGTCGGCACGTTGCGGGTGGGCGCCCCGCTGCCCGCGCCGGCATAGATCATCTTGCGTTCCTTTTCGCCCAAGGCCTTTTCCAGGATCGGGACCAGCCCGGGGCGCGACAGGAACGGCTTGTAGACCTGGTATTCGTCGGGGTTGACCGTGCCCTGCACGACGTTTTCGCCCAGGCCCCAGGCCGCATTGATCAGCACCACGCGGTCAAAGCCCGATTCCGTGTCGATCGAGAACATGACGCCCGACCCGCCCAGGTCGGACCGCACCATCATCTGCACCCCCACCGACAGCGCGACCTGGGTGTGGGAAAAGCCCTTCAGCTGACGGTAGGTGATCGCCCGGTCGGTGAAGAGCGAGGCATAGCAGCGCCGGCAGGCGTCCAGCAGCGCGGCCTCGCCCCTTATGTTCAGAAAGGTTTCCTGCTGGCCGGCAAAGCTGGCATCGGGCAGGTCCTCGGCCGTGGCCGAGGACCGCACGGCCACCGCGGGGTCGGTCTGGCCCACCCGTTCGCCCAGGGCGCGATAGGCCGCCGCGATCTCGTCCCGCATGTCAGCGGGCCAGTCGCCCGCGGCGATGGCCGCTCGGATGGCGGCGCCCGTCTGCTGCAGCGTCGCGCGCCCCTCGGCCAGGGCGCGGGTCTGCGCCTCGATCACGGCGGTCAGGGCGTTGACGTCCAGATAGCGGCGAAAGGCATCGGCCGTGGTGGCAAAGCCGGGCGGCACGCGGATGCCGTGGGGGGCCAGGCTGCGAACCATCTCGCCCAGCGAGGCGTTCTTGCCGCCGACCTGGCCCACATCGCCGCGGTGAAGGTCTTCGAACCACATCAGGCTGGCGGTCATCGGCGGTCTCCTGTCTGCACCCGGGGGTGGGTTGCGGGGGCAGGATAGACCCGTTGCCGCGCGCGGGGATTGATCCTGCGCAAGGCGGCGGGCGGTGGCGCGCCGTCGCAAAGGTTTCATCTTTGCCCCGTATAGGCGTTGCAGGATGATGCAGACCAGTGCCCCCCTTGCCCGTCCCGCCCCGGCCATCGACTGCGCGGGGGTGTCCCGCCGGTTCGACCGGGCGGTTGCGCTGCAATCGATTGACGTCGAATTGCCGGCGGGGGCGTTTTCGGTGCTGCTGGGTCCGTCGGGCTGCGGCAAGTCCACGCTGCTGCGGCTGATCGCGGGGCTGGATGCGCCCACGACCGGGCAGATCCGCATCGGCGGGCGCGACATGGCGGGCCTGCCGCCGGTGGCGCGCGACCTGTCGATGGTGTTCCAGTCCTATGCGCTGTTCCCGCATCTGACCGTGGCGCAGAACATCCTGTTCGGCCTGTCGGTGCGGCGGGTCGCGCGCGCCGAACAGGCCGCGCGGCTGGACCGCGTGGCGCGGATGATGGGGCTGGAGACGCTGCTGGCGCGCAAGCCCGCGGAACTGTCGGGCGGCCAGCAGCAGCGCGTGGCGCTGGCCCGGGCGGTGATTTCCGAACGCCCGATCTGCCTGATGGACGAACCGCTGTCGAACCTGGACGCCCGCCTGCGGGCCGAGATGCGGGTCGAGTTGCGCGCGATCCAGCAGCGGCTGGGGCTGACCGTGGTCTATGTCACCCATGACCAGGTCGAGGCGATGACCATGGCCGACCGGATCGTGGTGATGAACGCGGGCCGGATCGAACAGACCGGCACCCCGCGGGAAATCTATGCCACGCCGGCCTCGGCCTTTGTCGCGCGCTTCATCGGCACGCCGCCGATGTCGCTGATCGCGCTGGCCGATCTGGCGGGGGCGGGGGTCGACCTGCCGCCGGGCCTTTCGCCCGACACGCTGGTCGGCCTGCGCCCCGAGGATCTGGCCCCCGCCGCCCGGGGCCTGCCGGTGCAGCGCCTGGCTGAGGAATACCTGGGCGCCGACCGGCTGGTGACGCTGCGCGCGGGCGCGTCGACCCTGCTGCTGCGGCTGGCCGCCGGTGCGCCCAACCTGCCCGACCGCTTTCACCTGACCTGGCCGCCGGGGGCGCTGCATCTCTTCGATGCGGCGACCGGCCGGCGCCTGGATGCCGTTTCGCCCGCCCGTCCCGGCGCGGGCACGCTTGTGCCAACCCCCTGAAAGGACGCACCTATGACCTTCCGTTCCACGCTGCTGGGCAGCCTTGCCCTGATCGGCCTGTCGGCGCCGGCCTGGGCGATCGACCTGGAGTTCTACTTCCCCGTCGCCGTGGGCGGGAAGCCCGCCGAAACGGTGCAGGCGCTGACCGACAAGTACATGGCCGCCAACCCCGACGTGAAGATCAACGCGATCTATACCGGATCCTATGCCGACACGACGACCAAGGCGATCACCGCCGCCCGCGGCGGCAACGCGCCGCAGCTGGTCATCTCGCTGTCGACCGACATCTACAAGTTCATCGACGAGGACCTGATCGAACCCTTCGACCGGTTCGTGACCGAGGCCGAGAAGGCCGACTGGATCGGCGGCTTCTACCCGTCCTTCATGCTGAACAGCCAGTATGAGGGCCAGACCTGGGGCATTCCCTTCCAGCGGTCGACGCCCGTGATCTACTGGAACAAGACCGCCTTTGCCGAGGCGGGCCTGGACCCGGAAAAGGCGCCCGCCACCTGGGCCGAGATGGTCGAGATCGGCCAGAAGCTGGTGCAGAAGGACGCGGCCGGCAACGTCACACGCTGGGGCGTGCAGATCCCGTCGTCGGGCTTCCCCTCGTGGCTCTGGACCGGGATCGTGGCGGGCAACGGCGGCACGCTGCAGAACGACAAGGGCACCGAGGTGTTCTTCAACAGCCCCGAGGCGATCGGCGCGCTCGAGGCGCTGATCGCGCTGTCCAGGGACGGCGTGATGGCGCCGGGCATCCTGGACTGGGGCGGCACGCCCAAGGTCTTCTTCGAAGGCCAGGCCGCGATGATCTGGACCACCACCGGCAACCTGACGAACGTGCGCGCCAATGCGCCCTTCCCCTTTGGCGTGGGCTTCCTGCCGGGGCTGAAGCAGCCGGGCGCGCCCACGGGCGGCGGCAACTTCTACCTGATGAAGGGGTCGTCCGAGGAAGAGCTGAAGGCCGCCGTCGACTTCGTCAAATGGGCGACCGCGCCCGCGCAGGCCGCCGACTGGACCATCGCCACGGGCTATGTCGCCCCGCGCCCCGATGTCTGGGAAACCGACGTGATGAAGGCCTATGTCGCCGAATTCCCGCAGGCCGCCGTGGCGCGTGACCAGTTGGCCCATGCGGTGGCGGAACTGTCGACCTTTGAAGGGCCGAAGGTGACGCAGATCCTGAATTCGGCGCTGGAATCCGCGATCACCGGCCAGAAGACCCCGAAAGAGGCGCTGGACGCCGCCCAGGCCGAGGCCGAGGCGATCCTGGCCCCCTATCGCAACTGACACCCAGGGGCCGGGGGCATCCCCCCGGCCCGACCTGCCCGGGGGCATGATGCCGAAACGCGAATGGATCCATGCCTGGCTGCTGCTGCTGCCGGCCTTCGTGTTCCTGATCGCCTTCACGCATCTGCCCGCGGTGCAGACGCTGATCGACAGTTTCTGGTCGACGCCCAAGGGGCGGCGGCCTGCGGTCTTTGTGGGCGGCGACAATTACGCGCGCATGCTGGCCGACCCGATCCTGGCCAAGGCCCTGTGGAATTCCGCCGTCTATGCGGCGCTGACGATCCCGGCCTCGGTCGTGCTGGCGCTGGCCATGGCGCTGCTGGTGCAGGCGCGCTTTGCCGGGGTCGCGCTGATGCGGATGGCCTTCTTCACGCCCACGGTGCTGCCGCTGATCGCGGTGGCGAACATCTGGCTGTTCTTCTATGCGCCGGGCTTCGGCCTGATCGACCAGATCCGCGGGCTGTTCGGCCTGCCGTCGGTCAACCTGGCCGGGCAGCCGGAAACCGCGCTTTATGCCGTGGCCGCCGTCACCGTGTGGAAGGAGGCGGGGTTCTTCATGGTCTTCTATCTGGCCGCGCTGCAGGCCGTGCCGCCCGCGCTGCGCGAGGCCGCCGCGATCGAGGGCTGCGGGCGCTGGACCTTCTTCCGCCGGGTGACGCTGCCGCTGATCATGCCCACCACGCTGTTCGTGACGGTGAACGCCACGATCAACGCCTTTCGCCTGGTCGACCATGTGTTCGTGATGACGCGCGGCGGGCCGGACAATGCGACGATGCTGCTGCTGTATTACGTCTTTGAAAACGGCTTCCGCTACTGGGACACGGCCTATGCCGCGGCGCTGACCATCCTGCTGGTCGCGATCCTGACGGTGGTGGGGCTGGGGCAGTTCTTTGCCGCCGACCGCCGGGTGCATTACCGATGACCGGCGCGGGCGGTCTGGACAGGGCGCTAATGCGGGCGGGCGGCTGGGTGCTGGCGCTGGTCTGGATGGCGCCGCTGATCTATGCGCTGTGGTCGGCCTTTCACCCCAGCGCCTATGAGGCGCGCTTTGTCCTGACCGCGCCTCTGACGCTGGACAATTTCGCAACCGCCTGGGGCAAGGCGCCCTTTGCGCGTTACTTCCTGAACACGATCCTGCTGGTGACCATGGTGCTGGCGGTGCAGCTGGTGCTGTGCACGATGGCGGCCTTTGCCTTTGCCCGGCTGGAGTTTCCGGGCAAGGGCGTGCTGTTCGCGCTGGTGCTGGTGCAGCTGCTGATCCTGCCCGACATCCTGCTGGTGGAAAACTACGCCACGATGTTCCGCCTGGGTCTGGTCGACACGATCCTGGCGATCGGCCTGCCCTATTTCGCCAGCGGCTTTGCCATCTTCCTGCTGCGCCAGACCTTTCGCACCATCCCGCGCGAGCTGGACGAGGCCGCGCGCGTCGAGGGCTGTTCGCTGCTGGGCCTGATGTGGCGGGTCTATGTGCCGCTGGGCCGGCCTGCGATGCTGGCCTTTGGCCTGGTGTCGGTCAGCCACCACTGGAACAACTTCCTGTGGCCGCTGGTGATCACCAATTCGGTGGAAACCCGGCCGCTGACCGTGGGCCTGTCGGTCTTTGCCACCACCGACAGCGGCATCGAATGGGCGGTGATCAATGCGGCCACCCTGATGACCTCGGCCCCGCTGCTGCTGGGCTTCCTGCTGTTCCAACGCCAGTTCGTGCAGAGCTTCCTGCGCGCCGGCATCAAGTGAAAGGATCGACCATGACCCTGCCCCTGCTGGGCGCCGCCGTGAACCTGACCAGCTATCCCCTGATCCGCGACTGGGTCTGCGGTGCGGGCCGCGCGATCGAGATCCAGGATTTCTGCGCCGTCGGCGTGCTGGAACGCGACCAGGCCGACCTGATCGCGGCCTGGCGGGCGCTGCTGGACGGCCACATGGGCGACCGCGGCATCCATGGCCCCTTCTTCGGCCTGGACATCGCCACCCCGGATGGCGAGGTGCGCGCCGTGGTGCAGAAGCGGATGCTGCAGGGCCTGTCCGTGGCCGAGGCGCTGGGCGCCACGCATATGGTGATCCACAGCCCCTTTACCCACTGGCACCAGCTGAACCGCGCGAATTACCCGGGCGTCCACCCCGGGCTGCTGTCGGCGGCGGCCGATTGCCTGGCCCCGGTGCTGGCGCGGGCGGCCGACATCGGCTGCACGCTGATGCTGGAAAACTGCGACGACACCGATCCTGCGGCGCGGGTCGACATGGTGCGCCACATCGACCATGCGAACCTGAAGGTGTCGCTGGATACCGGCCATGCCGATCTGGTGCACGGCCGCTATGACGCGCCGCCGGTCGTCGATTTCATCGCCGCGGCGGCGGGCCATCTGGGCCATGCGCATCTACAGGATGTCGACGGCTATGCCGACCGGCACTGGCACCCCGGCGACGGCCGCATCGCCTGGCGCCCGGTCCTGTCCGCGCTGGCCGCGCTGCCGGAACGCCCGCGCCTGATCCTGGAGGTGCGCGCCGACCTGCCGCGGCTGCCCGCCACGGTGGCCTGGCTGCAGGGCCTGGGCCTGGCCTGCTGACGGGCCCCGGCGGTCAGCCCGCCAGTGCGCGGCGCAGATAGGCCACCGCCCGCGCGGGGGTGGCCAGCTGCGGATAGTCGGATTCCGGGATCGGGAGGCCGAAGCGTCTGTGCAGCGCGGCGACCAGGTTCAGGAAATCCATGGAATCCCGGCCCAGATCGTCCTGCAGGTGATCGGTGTCGCCGATCGTCGTGGCGTCCAGGTCGGGCGCCACGGCGGTCAGGTCGGCCAGGAAGGCGGCGCGAAGGTCAGGGTCGGTCATGGGGCGGCGGGCTCCTTCAGAAGGCGGTCGATCTCGGCAAGGAACAGCGCGCCGCGGCGGCCGTCGCTGATCCGGTGGTCGGCGGCCAGGCTGACCGTGACCGCCAGCCGCGGCTGCACGAGGCCGTCGCGCACCATCGGCCGCAGGCGCGGCGCGCCAAAGCCCACCAGCGCCACCTGCGGCGGGGTGATCACGCCGATCATCGCATCCACCCCGGTTTCGCCCAGGGCTGACACGGTGATCGTGCCCTGCGTGATCTCGCTCTGGCGCAGCCGGCCGGTGCGGGTTCGGGCGACCAGGTCGCGCATCGCCGCCATGATCGCGTCGGCGTCCAGGATTGCGGGCGCGATCAGCCCGCCGCCCGCCGGCGTGCCGCGGGCGAGGCCGGGACCGGCCCGCCCGCCCCCGGGGGGACAGCCGCCACCGGCTGCGGCGCCAGGGGCGTGGGAGATGGCGGGGGCGGCGGCGTTGCCGCGGTGACGCCCGGGGACGGGCCGCCCGCGGCGGTCTCGATCCGGGCAAGCGGGGCGCCTACCGGCAGCGTCTGGCCCGGTCGGGCCAGCAGCTCGGCCACCTTGCCGGCGGTCAGGCTTTCGATCTCGATCGCGCCCTTCTGCGTTTCCACCACGTCGACCGCATCGCCCCTGGCCACACGGTCGCCGGGCTGCACCAGCCATTCGACCAGCGTCCCCTGTTCCATGTCGGCGCCCATCGAGGGCATGGGAAAGACGGTCATCGCCGGATGCCAGGCAGCGCCGCCACCGCCGCCACGATGTCGTCCACCTGCGGCAGGGCGGCGGATTCCAGATGGCGGGGATAGGGGATCGGCACCTCGGCGCCGCAGACGCAGGCCACCGGCGCATCCAGCTGCCAGAAGCACGCCTCTTGCAGGCGGGCGGCGATCTCGGCCGCCAGCGACCCGCTGCGCCAGGACTCATCCACCACCACGGCGCGGCGGGTGCGGCTGACCGAGGCGACCAGCGTCGGTTCATCCAGCGGGCGCAGGCTGCGCAGGTCGATCACCTCGACCTCGATCCCCTGGCGGGCCAGGGTTTCGGCGGCCTCCAGCGCCGTCCACAGCGCATGCGACCAGGCGATCAGCGTCACATCCCGGCCCGGGCGGCGGATCACGGCGCGGTCGATGTCGACCGGCCCCGCATTGGCCGCGATCTGCCCCGCCCGGTTGTAGAGCATGACATGTTCCAGGATGATCACCGGGTCGGGGTCCTGCAGCGCCGTCCACAGCATGCCGCGGGCGTCTTCCAGCGTGGCGGGGGCCATCACCCGCAGGCCGGGGATATGGGCAAGGAAGGCGTCCAGGCTGTATCTCGACGATCGGGCGCAGGCCGGCCAGCGCCGCGCCGATCCCTGCACCGGTAAAGCCCGCCTCGGACAGCGGGGTGTCGCGGATGCGGTCGGGGCCGAAGTCCTGCAAGAGGCCCAGCGAGACGGCATAGCAGCCGCCATAGGCGCCGATGTCCTCGCCCATCATGAACACCCGTTCGTCGCGGCGCAGCGCATCGGCGATCGCGGCGCGGCAGCAGTCGCGATAGGTGCTGTCGACCGGGCTGTCGTGTGGGGGCGGTTCGGGCGGTGCGGGACGGGTTTCCGCCACCACATGGCGGTTCAGGGTTTCCACCGGTTCCCAGGGGGCCTGTTCGCAGGCGGCCACGGCCTGGGCCAGGTCCGCCTCGACCTCGGCCTCGATGGCGTCGACCTCGGCCTGGTGCATCAGGCCGTTGTCCAGCGGCCAGGATTGAAACCGCACGATGGGCGAGTGCTGGCGCCATTCGGCGACCTCGGTCTTGTTGCGGTATTTCTCCGCGTCGAACATGGAATGCGCCCGGGTGCGATAGGTGCGGCATTCCAGGAACCGGGGGCCGTGGCCGGCCCGCGCCTCTTCGGCCAGGCGGCGGGCGGCGGCATCGACCGCGACCACGTCGTTGCCGTCCACGCTTTCGGCCGGCATGCCGTAGCTGGCGGCACGCGGCACGAAATCGGTGTTGGCCTGCACGCGGGCGACCGCGCTGCCCATGGCGTAGAGGTTGTTTTCCAGCACGAACAGCACGGGCAGATGCCACAGCGCGGCCAGGTTCATCGATTCGTGAAACTCACCCTCGGCCACGGCCCCTTCGCCGAAGAAGCAGGTCGTCACCCGCCCCTGGCCCTGCATCCGGTCGCCCAGGGCCAGACCCACGGCCAGGGGCAGCCCGCCACCCACGATGGCATTGCCGCCGTAAAGGTTCGTCGCGGCATCGAACAGGTGCATCGACCCGCCGCGCCCGCCCGAACAGCCGGTGGCCTTGCCGAACATCTCGGCCAGGGCGGCGGTCAGGTCCAGGCCCCGGGCCAGCGCGTGGCCGTGTTCGCGATAGGTCGACACCATCCGGTCCTGCGGGGTCAGGGCGGCCGCAACGCCGACGGCCACCGCCTCTTCGCCGTCATGAAGATGCAGGAAGCCGGAGATCTTTTCCCGGGTGTAGAGTTCGTAGCACTTTTCCTCGAACCGGCGGATGCGGATCATGCCCCGCAGCAGGGCGCGCGCATGGGCGTGGTCCAGTCTGACCCGGGTCATCTTGCCTCTCCCTCCAGCGTGGACAGATCGCCCTCGGGCAGGCCCAGTTCGCGCGCCCGCAAGAGCCGCCGCATGATCTTGCCCGACCGCGTGCGCGGCAGGCTGTCGCGGAACACGATCTCGCGCGGGGCGACGGCGGGGCCCAGCCGCTTGCGGGCATGGCCGCGCAGGTCGCGTTCCAGCGCCGCATCGGCAGTGAACCCGGCCTTCAGCGTGACGAAGGCCATGACCACCTCGCCCGCGGTTTCGTCGGGGATGCCGATCACGGCGGCCTCGGCCACGGCGGGGTGTTCGATCAGCGCGCTTTCCACCTCGAACGGGCCGATCAGATGGCCCGAGGACTTGATCAGGTCATCCGCGCGGCCGACGAACCAGAAATAGCCGTCGCCATCGCGCATCGCCAGGTCGCCGATCGCGCCATCGGGCCGTTCGGTGACGCGGTCGCCGTTGCGGGTGACGATCCCGGCGGTGATCCCCGGCAGGGGTTTGCCCATCGCGCCGGGCTTGATGTCCATCGCGGCCGTGTTGGCGATCATGATCCCGCCGGTTTCCGACTGCCACCAGTTGTCGTGAAAGGGCAGGCCGAACACCTGCTGCCCCCAGATCACGCATTCGGCGTTCAGCGGCTCGCCCACCGAGGCAAGGAAGCGCAGCGCCGAAAAGTCGTGCCCGCGCGCCGCCGCCTCGCCCGCGCGCATCAACATGCGGATGGCGGTGGGGGCGGTATACCAGACCTGCACGGCCTAGTGGTCCAGGATCGCATACCAGCGGTCCAGGTCGAACTCGGCCTCATCCACCACCAGCGTGACGCGGTTGCAGAGCGGCGAGATCAGGCCATAGCTCATTCCCGTGACCCAGCCCGGATCGGCCGTGCACCAGTAGGTGTCGCCCGGCCGCAGGTCCAGCGCGATGCGCCCGGTTTCCGCATGCGCGATCACGGCCGCATGGACATGCACGACCCCCTTGGGCAGCCCCGTGGTGCCCGAGGTGAAGTGCAGCAGCGCCATATCCTCGGGTCCGGTGGGGTGGGTGTCGAACCGGTCGGGGACGGCCGCCATGGCGGGGCCCAGCGCGACGCAGCCGGGCGGCGCGCTGTCGCCCAGGATCAGCACCAGCCGCAGCCCGGGCCTCGTCGCGCGCCAGTCGGCCACCTTGCGGCGATACTGCGCCTCGGTCGTGAACAGCACCGCGGCGCCGCCGATCTGCATGCGCGCGCGGGTTCGGGGCCGAAGGCGGCGAACAGGGGGCTGACGACGACGCCCGCCTTCAGCGCGCCCAGGGTGGCGGCGTAAAGTTCCGGCACCCCGCCCGCCAGCAGGAACATCCGTTCGCCCGGGGCCACGCCATGGGCGCGCAGGACATCGGCAAAGCGCGCGGCATCGGCGGCCAGGTCGGCATAGGTCAGCACCCGCCGCGCCCCGTCGCGGCCCGTCGCGGCCCAGCCAGATCAGCGCGGTCTGCGCGCCATGGCCGGCGGCGACATGACGGTCGACCGCCTCATGCGCGATGTTCAGACCGCCGCCCGGCAGGCCGTCCAGTCGGGCGCGCGCCGCGTCCCAGCCCAGGGGCCCAGGTCGGCGCGGGCCTGCCATGCGGGCTTTGTGATGATCGGATAGGCCATCTTTCCCCCCCGTGGACGGCGGTGACGCCGGGCAAGCCTGACCGAATGGCCGGGTCTGTCCTCGATCCACGTCATGGGCGGGCGGCGCGGGAGGTGCGCGCCCCGCGGCCCCGGGCGGTCAGGGGGCGTAGCCCGTGTGCGACAGCAGGACCGCCTCGCCCCGTTCGGCGCTTTGCTGGGCGGCCAGGCCCATGGCCACCGACCACCAGCCATCGGTCAGGCTGACCTCGTGGCGCTGCAAGCCGCAGGCGGCGCGGGCAAAGCCCTGGTGCTGGTAATAGGCCGACCCGTTGTGGTCGCCCGCCGCCAGCAGTGCGGGGTCCACCGGCACCTCCAGTTCCACAGGCCCCGCGGGGTGGCGCGGGCTGACGATCACCTTGGGCAGCGGCGCGGGGCCCAGATGCGCGGGCCAGAACCGGCCCGGCCCCGGCACCAGGCATTCGATCTTGCCCGCCGCGCCCTCGGCCGACAGGTCCTCCTGATAGCGGCTGCCTTCGGCGAACATGCACAGTTCCAGCATCGCGCGCAGGCCGCTTTCGAAATCGACGATGACATAGGCGTGGTCCCAGATGTCGGGGGTTTCGCCGCCATAGACCTCGTCCCGGTGGTTCACCGCCTGCCCGCCCGAGGCCATGACCCGCACCGGGTTGCAGCCCGCCACCAGCCGCATCAGGTCGAAGAAGTGGCAGCACTTTTCCACCAGCGTCCCGCCCGAGGTGCGGTTGAACCGGTTCCAGGCGCCCACCTTGTGCAGGAAAGGGAAGCGGTGTTCGCGGATCGTCAGCATCCGCACCCCGCCGGTGACCGCCTGGGCCTGGTCAAGGAACCGGGCCACGGGCGGCATGTAGCGGTATTCCATCGCCACCCAGATCGGCGCGGGATAGGCCGCGCGCAGTGCCGCCAGCCGCGGCGCATCGGCGGGGTCGATGAACAGCGGCTTTTCGATCAGCACCGGTAGCGGACGGATCGCGGCGACCTGTTCCAGTTGGGCCAGATGGACGTGGTTCGGGCTGGCGATCAGGATCGCGGTCACCTCGGGCAGGGCCAGCAGATCCGCGATCGTGTCCACCAGCCGCGCCCCGGGCGCCAGCGCCGCCGCCGCCGCGCGCATGGCCGCATCGGGTTCCAGCATCGCCACCACCCGGGCATCGGGCAGCAGGGCGATGTGGCGCAGATGTTCCTGCCCCATCATGCCGCAGCCGATGACGCCATATCCGATCATGCTTTCCGTCCTATTTCAGGCGCGCGACATAGCGCACGGTTTCGGGGTCGAACCAGGTGAACGAGGCTTCGACCGATTTCCCGTCCTGGGCCCAGCTGACGCGGGTGATCAGCGGCAGGGGCGTGCCGGGGGGATGGGGAAATTCGCCGGGCGCCCAGTCGGGCAGGGGGCCCTGGCCGATACGGTCCTCGGCCCGGGCGATCCAGATGCCCAGCCGCTGGCGATAGAAGAGGTAGAGCGATTCCAGCAGATCCGCGGCCGACAGCCGGTCGATCCGGGCGGCGTCCAGCCAGATCTCCTCGACCGCGGCGACCTGGCCCGACAGGAACCGCAGGCGGCGGATCCGGTGGCCCTCGGGATGGTCGCCAAAGGCGGGCAGGCGGGGATCCCTGGGGCAGCGGTCGACCGACAGCACCCGCGCGGTGGGCAGCCCGCCGCCCTGGACCCGTTCCAGCCGGAACAGCGTATAGACCGAGGCCGCGTCGGCCTTGGCGCGCACATAGTTGCCCGACCCCTGGACACGGTCCAGCAGACCCTTTTCCGCCAGCGATTTCAGCGCCTGGCGCAGGGTGCCCACCGCGATGCCCAGGCTGGCCGCCATCTCGCGTTCGGGGGGCAGGCGTTCGCCGTCGATCAGCCGACCGGCGGCGATGTCGCGGATCAGAAGCTCGGCGATCTGCTGATAGAGGGGCAGCGAGCCCTGCGCGGCCACGACGTGTCTCCGGTGAATTGATACAGTATTGATCTATATCAAGGCGGATGCTACGCAAGAGGAAAGTTGCATCCAGGAGTCAGGGAAGAATGACTGTCGTCCCGATCACCTCACCCGATCTCGACGCGGCCGAGGTCAGCTGGTTCGCGGCGCTCTGCTCGGACGACTATCGCTTCCTGGGCGTGGCCGAGGGCGACCTGCGGTCCAGCTGGGACCATTGTTCGTCGATCGTGAAACGGGCCGAGGGCCACGGGTTCCGCAACATCCTGTGCCCGTCGTCCTATCAGGTGGGGCAGGACACGCTGTCCTTCGTGGCGGGCTGCGCGCCGATCACCGACCGCATCAACTTCCTGGCGGCCATCCGCTGCGGTGAAATGCAGCCCGTGATGCTGGCCCGCACGGTGGCCACGCTGGACCACATGCTGAAGGGGCGGCTGACGCTGAACGTCATTTCGTCCGACTTCCCGGGCGAGGTGGCCGACAGCGCCCATCGCTATCGCCGCAGCCATGAGGTGGTCGAGATCCTGCGCCAGGTCTGGACGCGGGACCATATCGAATACCACGGCCAGATCTACCAGATCGGCAAGCTGACCGCCGACCCGGCCCTATCAGCAGAACGGCGGGCCGCTGCTCTATTTCGGGGGCTACAGCCCCGATGCGCTGGACCTGTGCGGCGCGCAGTGCGACGTCTATCTGATGTGGCCCGAGACGAAAGAGATGCTGGCCCAGCGGATGCGCGACGTGCATGCCCGCGCGGCGGCGCATGGGCGCACGCTGGACTATGGCCTGCGCGTGCACATGATCGTCCGCGAGACCGAGGCCGAGGCCCGCGACTATGCCGAACACATCGTCAGCCGGCTGGATGACGAATACGGCCGCCTGATCCGCGACCGCGCGCATGATTCGACCAGCCTGGGCGTGGCGCATCAGGCCCGCGCGCGCGACCTGGCCGACCAGTTCGGCTATGTCGAACGCCATCTGTGGACGGGGATCGGCCGCGCGCGGTCGGGCTGCGGGGCGGCGCTGGTGGGGTCGGTCGATCAGGTCCTGTCCGAGATCGAGGCCTGTCGCAAGATGGGCATTCGCGCCTTCATCTTTTCGGGCTATCCCCATCTGGACGAATGCGACCATTTCGGAACCCGGGTGCTGCCCCAGTTGAAGACCTGTTCGCTGCCCCATGCCTATGGCCGTGTCCCCGCGGACACGCCTGCCACCCCCTCGGGAACGGAGTGCGCCGCTGATGACCGTCGAACGGATCGACCTTGGCCCCATCGCCCTGTCGCGGCTGGTCTACGGCATGTGGCGGCTGGGCGACGACCCCGACACCCGCCCCGCCCATGTCCAGGCCAAGGTCGAGGCCTGCCTGGCCCAGGGCATCACCACCATGGACCAGGCCGACATCTATGGCGGCTATGCGGCCGAGGCGCTGCTGGGCGCGGCCCTGCGCGCGGCCCCCGGCCTGCGCGACCGCATCGAGATCGTGACGAAATGCGACATCGTGGCCCCGGTCGGTCGCCATGCCGCGGCGCCGGTGAAGTATTACGACACCTCGGCCGCGCATGTGACCGCCTCGGTCGAGATGTCGCTGCGCGAGATGGCGACCGACCGCATCGACCTGCTGCTGATCCACCGGCCCGATCCGCTGATGGACCATCACGACACGGGCCGCGCGCTGGACGGGCTGGTGGCCAGCGGCAAGGTGCGGGCGGTGGGGGTGTCGAACTTCCGCCCCTGGGATGTCCGCCTGCTACAGTCGGCGATGACGACCCCGCTGGTGACCAACCAGATCGAACTGTCGCTGATCTGCCGCGAGCCCTTCGTGAACGGCGACCTGGCCTTCCTGCAGGAACGCGGCCTGCCCCCGATGGCCTGGAGCCCGCTGGCCGGCGGCCGCCTGCGGGCCGAGGGCCCGGGCCCGCTGCGCGAGTTGATGGACGACCTGGCCCGGGCTGCCGGAACCGACTGGGGCGCGGTGGCAGTGGCCTGGCTGCTGCACCACCCCGCGCGGGTGATGCCGGTGCTGGGCACCAACAGCCTGGACCGCATCGCCCGGATTTCCGATGCCTGCCGGGTGCCGATGGACCGGCCGACCTGGTTCCGCCTGTATACGGCGGCCCAGGGGCATGAGGTGCCATGATGGCCGATGGCGCCGCGATGCCGGCCTCGTTCGTCCCCGATCCGGCCAACCCCCGCCCCCTGCGCGATGCGCTGGGCCATTTCGCCACCGGCGTGACGGTGGTCACCATCGCCGGGCCGGACGGGCCCATGGGCTTTACCGCCAACAGCTTTTCCAGCCTGTCGCTGGACCCGCCGCTGGTGCTGTGGTCGCTGGCGCGGTCCTCGCGCCACCATGGCCCCTTTGCGGCGGCAGCGCATTTTTCCATCCACATCCTGGGGCAGGATCAGGCCGACTGGCCGCGGCGGTTTTCCAGCGAGGGGCCGGGCTTTCAGGGCCTGGCCCGCGACGACACGCCCGAGGGCACGCCCGTGCTGCCGGGCGTGCCGATGCGGTTCGACTGCGCCCGCCATGGCGCACAGGACGGCGGCGACCATCTGATCATCCTGGGCCGCGTGCTGCGCGTGACCCCGGGGTCGGGGGCGCCGCTGGTCTTCCTGAAGGGGCGGTTCGGGGGTTTTGCCACGGGCTGAGGGCGACGGCCGTCGGGGAGGACGGCGCGAGGGTCAAGGGGGGGACTGCGGATGCGCCTTGCGGTGGCCATCTGTAACGGACTGGGCCTGTGGAACGGCGCGCTGCTGGCGGTGGGGCGCTGGCTGGGCGCGGCCTGTCTGGCGCTGATGGTCGTCGTGATTCTGACGCAGGTGTTCTTCCGCTATGTCCTGGGCAGTGCGCTGGCCTGGCCGGAAGAGGCGTCGCGCTTCCTCATGCTCTGGTCCACCGGGTTGATGGCACCCACGGCCTTTCGCGCCGGCGGGTTCGGGGCGATCGACATGGTGGTGCGCCTGTTGCCGCGCGTGGTGGCGGGGGGGCTGACGGTGCTGCTGCTGGGGCTGATGGTGGTCCTGCTTTGGGTGGCGCTTACCATCGGCTGGTCCGAGGTCACGGGCCTGGCCGGCCGGTTCCAGACCGACAGCCTGCGCGTGCCCGCGGCCTGGGACCTGTCGGTCTGGGTAAAGGTGCCGAAATCGGCGATGATGGCCTCGATGGTGGTGGGGGTGGCGCTGCTGCTGTCGGTGGCGGTCGAACTGCTGCTGCGCCACATCATGGTGCTGCTGGGCGCGCGCGACCGGCTGCAGGCCATTCCCGGCGCCGTCGTGCTGGGCGGGGGGACGGAATGACATGCTGAGCCTGTTCCTGCCGCTGTTCCTGGTCTTCCTGATGCTGGGGCTGCCGGTCGTCTTCGGCCTGCTGGCGGCCCCTGCGATCCTGCTGTGGCCGAACGGGCAGGAACGCGACATCGTGCTGCTGTATCGCAACGTCTACGAGGGGATGAACAGCTTTCCGCTGATGGCGATCCCCTTCTTCATGCTGGCGGCCGAGATGATGAACCGCGGCGGCATCAGCGCGCGGATCGTGGGGTTCGCCCAGGCCATGGTGGGCCATTTCCGCGGCGGGCTGGCGCAGGTCAACGTGGTGGATTCCATGCTGTTTGCCGGGATTTCGGGGTCGGCGGTGGCCGATGTCTCGGCGCTGGGGTCGATCATCATCCCGCAGATGGAACGCAAGGGCTATCCCCGCCCCTTTGCCGCGGCGATCACCGCGGCCAGCGCGATCATCGGGCCGATCATCCCGCCCTCGGGCATCATGATCATCTATGCCTAGGTGATGGGCGAAAGCGTCGCCGCGCTGTTCCTGGCCGGGATCGTGCCTGGGGTGCTGATCGGGGTTGCGCTGATGATCGCGATCAAGCTGATGGCCGGCCGCTATGGCCTGCCCCAGGCGCAGCCGCGCGCCAACTGGGCCGAGGCGGGGCGGGCGGGTGCCGCGGCCTTCTGGCCGCTGATGACGCCCGTGCTGCTGATGGGGGGCATCCTGTCGGGCGTCTTCACCCCGACCGAGGCCGCGGCCGTCGCGGTGGGCTACAGCTTCCTGATCTCGCTCTTCGTGCTGCGCACGCTGCGCTGGACCGACATTCCCGGCGTGCTGACGCGGGCGGGCACTACCAGCGCGGTGGTCCTGCTGCTGGTGGGGGCGGCGATGGCGTTCAAGACGGTGGCGGCGCTGGCGCATACGCCGGAACTGCTGGCGGCGGCGTTCCTGGGGCTGACGGAAAAACCGCTGCTGCTGCTGCTGGTCAACCTGTTGTTGTTCATCGTGGGCATGTTCCTGGATGCGGGGCCCGCGATCATCATCCTGGGGCCGATCCTGGGGCCGATCTTTGCGCAGATGGGCGTCGATCCGGTGCATTTCGCCGTGGTCATGGTGGTGAACCTGACCGTGGGCCTGCTGACGCCGCCGATGGGGCTGGTGCTGTTTGCCACCGCGGCCGTGTCGGGGCTGCGGGTGGAAACCGTGGCCCGCGCCGTGCTGCCGTTCCTGGCCGTGGAATTCCTGGTGATCCTGCTGATCACCTATGTCCCCGCGCTGTCGCTGACGCTGCCGCGGCTTGCGGGGTTCGTCGATTGATCTACGACTGCACAAAACACCGATGGGAGGTAACATGCTGAAGACATGCCTGAAATCGCTGGCGCTGGCGGCATTGCTGGCGGGCACGGCGGGGGCTGCGCTGGCGCAGGACATCGTGCTGCGCGCCACCGCCAATTCGAACGAACAGGATGAGGATTACGACGGCCTGGTCGTGTTCAAGAACTATGTCGAGAACGCCTCGAACGGCGCGATCGGCGTGGAAATCTTCATGGGCACGCAGCTCTGCGCCAAGGGCGACGAATGCCTGGCCGGCGTGGCCGACGGCACGATCGACATCTACATTTCCACCAGCGGCGGCGCGGCGGGGCTGTTCCCCTATATCCAGGTGCTGGACCTGCCCTATCTGATGAGCGACGACCGCATCGCCGAAGAGGTGCTGACCGGCACCGACTTTACCCGGCAGCTGCGCGCCATGGCGCTGGCCGACAGCGGCGACACGATCCGCCTGATGACCATCGGCAACACCGGCGGCTGGCGCAACTATGCCAACACGCAGAAGCGCATCGCCACCCCCGCCGACCTGGCCGGGATGAAGATGCGCACGCTGCCCGCCGACCTGCCCCAGACGCTGGCCACGACGCTGGGCGCCTCGCCCACGCCGATCCCGTGGCCGGAGCTGTTCACCTCGCTGCAGACCGGCGTGGTCGAGGGCACCGCGAACGGCATCACCGACATCATGTCGATGAAGTTCACCGATGCGGGGGTCAAGCACATCACGCTGGATGGCCACAGCTACATGGGCGCCTTCTGGTGGATGGGCAACAACCGGTTCAAGTCGCTGACGCCCGAACAGCAGCAGATCGTCGTCGACGGTTTCGCCGCGCTGCAGCAGGCGACATTCGCCAGCCCAAAGCGCAAGGAAATCTTGGCCTATGCCGATTTCCGCGCGGCCGGCGACCAGATCTATGTCCCGACCGCCCAGGAAAAGGCCGCCTTCAAGGCCGCGGTGGCGCCGGTGTTCGACTGGTTCAAGGCGAATGTGAAGGGCGGGCCCGAGGTTCTGGACGCCTTTGCCCAGGCCGTGGCCCAGGCCGAGGCGGCGGTGGCCGCCGAACGCGCGGCCGATCTGAGCTGACACCGCGCCCCGCAGCGACCCCGCCCCCGGGCGGGGTCGTTCGCGTTCGGGGGTCAGAGGTTGTCGGCCTGCGGCATGCCCAGCACGTGGAAGCCGCCGTCGACGCGCACCACCTCGCCCGTGGTGCAGGCGCCCCAGTCGGAACACAGCCAGACGGCGGTGCCGCCCACGGCCTCGAGCGTGGCATTGGCCCGCAGGGGGGCGTTCGCCTCGGTATGGCGGAAGGTGGCCCGCGCCCCGCCGATGGCGGCACCGGCCAGCGTCTTCATCGGGCCGGGGCTGATCGCGTTCACGCGCACCTTCTGCGGCCCCAGGTCATTGGCCAGATAGCGGACCGAGCTTTCCAGCGCCGCCTTGGCCACGCCCATCACGTTGTAGTTGGGCGTCACCCGGTTCGACCCCTGGAAGGTCAGCGTGACCAGAGACCCGCCCTGCGGCATCAGATCGGCCGCGCGGCGCGCCACGTCGATGAAGGAAAAGCACGAGATGTCCAGCGACTGCTTGAAGTTCGCGCGCGTGGTGTTGATGAACCGGCCCGTCAATTCGGTCTTGTCCGAATAGGCGATGGCGTGGATGACGAAATCGACCGTGCCCCAGCGGTCGCGCAGCGCGGCAAAGCAGGCATCCAGGCTGGCATCGTCGGTCACGTCGACATCGACCAGGAAATTCGACCCCAGGCTGGCGGCCAGCGGCTCGACCCGCTTGCCGAAGGCCTCGCCCTGATAGGAAAAGGCCAGCTCGGCCCCCGCCGCATGCAGCGCCCGGGCGATGCCCCAGGCGATGGACCGGTCGTTCGCCACCCCCATCACCAGGCCGCGTCTGCCCTGCATCAGATCGGTCATGAAAAGCCCTTTCAGGAAATCCGCCGCGGGCGGGTCAGCCGGAATATCTGCTCAGCACCAGCGTCGCATTGGTGCCGCCAAAGCCGAAGCTGTTCGACAGCACGCTGTCGATCTGCACCCCCGTGCGGGTTTCGGTGCAGATTTCCTGCGGGTGCAGTTCGGGGTCCAGCGTGGTCACGTTGGCTGATGCGGCGATGAACCCGCCCTGCATCATCAGGATGGAATAGATCGCCTCATGCACGCCGGTCGCGCCCAGCGCATGGCCGGTCAGCGACTTGGTCGAGCTGATGGGGGGCACGTTGCCCTCGCCAAAGACGCGGCGGATCGCCTTGACCTCGGTCACGTCGCCGGCGGGCGTGCTGGTTCCGTGGGCGTTGATGTAGTCGATCCGCCGGCCCGCGGGCAGGATGGACAGCGCCAGCCGCATCGACCGTTCGCCGCCCTCGCCCGAGGGGGCCACCATGTCCTGACCGTCCGATGTGGCGCCGTAGCCCGTCACCTCGGCATAGATCCGGGCGCCGCGGGCCAGGGCGTGGCCCAGCTCCTCCAGCACCACGACCCCGCCGCCGCCCGCGATGACAAAGCCGTCGCGCGTGGCGTCAAAGGCGCGGCTGGCGGTCTGGGGCGTGTCGTTGTATTTCGAGCTCATCGCGCCCATGGCGTCGAACAGGCAGGACAGGGTCCAGTCCAGCTCCTCGCCGCCGCCGGCAAAGACGATGTCCTGCTTGCCCCACTGGATCAGTTCGGTCCCGTTGCCGATGCAATGGGCACTGGTCGAACAGGCCGAGGTGATCGAGTAGTTCACCCCCTTGATCCGGAACGGCGTGGCCAGGCAGGCCGAGTTGGTGGACGACATGCCCTTGGTCACGCCGAAGGGGCCGATCCGCTTGGGGCTGCCGGTTTCGCGCACGATGTTGTGCGCCTTGAAGAAGCTTTTCGTCGACGGCCCGCCCGACCCCACGATGATCCCGGTGCGGTCGTTGGACACCTCGGCCTCGGTCAGGCCGCTGTCGGCGATCGCCTGGCGCATGGCGATGAAGTTGTAGGCCGCCCCATCGCCCATGAAGCGCAGGTCGCGCTTGTCGATGTGATCCTCGAGCACGATGTTCGGCTGGCCCTTGACCCGGCTGCGAAAGCCGTGTTCGGCGTAATCCTCGGCAAAGACGATACCGGACCGGCCGGCGCGCAGGCTGGCCTCGACCTCGGCGGCGGAATTGCCGATCGGCGAGACGATGCCGATCCCGGTGATGACGACGCGGCGCATGGCACCCCTTTCCTGGCGGTCGGTCAGCTGGCCGACAATGCCACCTTCATGTCCTTGACCAGATAGATCACCTCGCCGTCGGCCTCGACCCGGCCGTCGGCCACGCCCATGGTCAGCCGGCGGGTCTGCATGGCCTTGGTAAAATCGACGTGATAGCGCAGCATCCTGCGGTCGGGGCGGACCATGCCGGTCAGCTTGACCTCGCCCACGCCCAGGGCGTAGCCGCGCCCCTGCCAGCCGCGCCAGCCCAGGTTGAACCCGGTCAGCTGCCACAGCCCGTCCAGACCCAGGCAGCCCGGCATGATCGGGTTGCCGGGGAAATGGCATTCAAAGAACCACAGGTCCGGCGTGATGTCGAATTCGGCCACCACATGGCCCTTGCCATGTTCGCCGCCGTCTTCGGAAATCTCGGTGATGCGGTCCATCATCAGCATCGGCGGCAGCGGCAGCTGCGCATTGCCCGGCCCGAACAATTCGCCCCGCGCGCATTTCAGAAGATCTTCCCGCTCGAAACGTGTGGGACACCCCGCCATCCGCCTGCCGCCTTTTCCCCCGCCAGCACCGCGCCAGCCCCTTTTTTCGTGCTGTAACACTGCGCAGGAAGGGGGCGCAAGGGCGGCGGGTCCCGGGGCGCCCCCGGGGCTGCGCAGCATTTTCATTTGAAATCCGCGCGTCGCGCACCCTATATCACGCAAATGGTGTCGGGAGTGGCCCGGAATGGACATGGAAACGACAGGACTGCGGGACGTGACCGCCGCCCATGACCGCGGCGCCGCCTGGCTGGCCCGGGGCGGCCTGCGGCCGACCCGGCAACGTGTGGCGCTGGCCGCGCTGCTGGTGGGCGATGGCGAGGATCGGCATGTGACGGCCGAGGGGCTGTATGCCGCCTGTCTGGACGCGGGCGAAAAGGTCAGCCTGGCCACCGTCTACAACACCCTGCGCGCCTTCTGCGAGGCGGGGCTGATGCAGGAAGTGGTGGTCGACGGCAGCCGCAGCTATTTCGACACGCGGATGGATGACCATCCGCATTTCTACTGGGAAGATACCGCGACGCTGACCGATGCCCCGGCCGAGGATCTGAAGATCGTGGGCCTGCCCGCCGCGCCCGAGGGCACGACCGTGGCCCGCGTCGATGTGGTGATCCGCCTGCGCCGGGTCTGATCGCGCAACGCCCGAAATCCGGGCATCGGGGTGCCTTGCCGACCCGCGGCGCCTTTTGCCGCTTGCACCCCGCGATGGCGCGCCCCAAGGGAGGGGGCGAGGTCCGATGACCGGGCAGGGCCAGGGCCCAGGGAGGGCGCCGATGCTGATCCGGTTCGGATATGACGTGACGATCGAGACGCCGCAGCCCACGCCGCTGGTCTGCCTGCTGAGCCTGCGCGACGAACGCCTGGCCGATCTGGACCGCCAGTCGCCGGTGACGACCACCCCCGCCGTGCCGCTGGGCCGCTATCGCGACCTGTTCGGCAACACCTGCCTGCGGATGGTGGCGCCGGGGGGGGTGTTCTCGATCCGGCAGGACTGCACGATCCGCGATCCGGGCCGGCAGGACGACTACGACCCCACGGCGCGCGAACATCCGATCCCCGAACTGCCCGACGACACGCTGATCTATCTGCTGGGCAGCCGCTATTGCGAGACCGACACGTTAAGCCAGATCGCCCGGGACCGGTTCGGCGCCATTCCGCCGGGCTGGGGTCGGGTGCAGGCGATCTGCGATTTCGTGCATGGCCACATCCGGTTCAACTACATGGCGGCGCGGGTCACCCGCACCGCGGCCGAGGCCTATCGCGAAGGCACCGGCGTCTGCCGCGATTTCGCGCATCTGGCCATTGCGCTCTGCCGCTGCATGAACATCCCGGCGCGCTATGTGAACGGCTATCTGGGCGACATCGGCGCGCCGGTGGTCGATCCGACGGATTTCTCGGCCTGGATCGAGGTTTATCTGGGCGGGCGCTGGATCACCTTTGACCCGCGCAACAACAAGCTGCGGATCGGCCGCACCAAGGTGGCGCATGGCCGCGATGCCGCGGATGTGCCGCTGCTGCACAGCTTTGGCCCGCATGTTCTGCGCGGGTTCCGCGTCTGGTGCTACGATCTGGCCAATCCGCCGGCCAAGCGACCAGACTGAGGCGGCGTCACGCCTCGCCCTCGAGCCGGGTGCGCAGCTCGCGCAGCACGGGCAGCACGGCGCGGACGCGGTCGGCGCCCAGGTTCTGGACCACCTCGGCGATCAGGGGGGCGATGGCCTGCACGGCGGCATCGCGCGCGGCCCGGCCCGCCGGGCTGACCGCCACCAGCTTGCGCCGCGCGTCGTCCCAGTCGGGGCGGATGTGGATGTGCCCCGCCCATTCCAGCCGCGCCAGCGTGTTGGTCATCGCGCCACGGGTGACGTGAAAGGCGCGGGCCAGCTGGGCGGGGGTGCGTTCCTCGCCCAGGCGGGCCAGATGGTTCAGCACGCCGAAATGCGACAGCTCCATCCCCTTGGGCAGCACGCGGCTGATGCGGTTGCGCGCCAGCTGGTCGGCCATGAACAGCTCGCCGAACAGCGCGACGGCGATGTCTTCGGTGCGCTCTGCCATCAGGGGCCGTCAAAGGCGCGGTCGTGGGACAGGGACGGCACGCGGCTGCGCGCCTGATCGACCCGGGTCAGGTCGATCTCGACCAGCGTGACGCCGGGTTCGGTCCCGGCGTCGGCCAGCACCTCGCCCCAGGGGGCGACGGCCAGGCTGTGACCATGCGTGTGCCGGCCGCGGCCCGCGGTTTCGGGGTGGAACCCGGTCTGGGCGGGGGCCAGGACAAAGCAGCCCGTCTCGATCGCGCGGGCGCGCAGCAGCACCTCCCAATGCGCGGCGCCGGTGATGTGGTTGAAGGCGGCCGGAACCGTCAGGATCTGCGCCCCCGCCTGCGCCAGCCGCCGGTAGAGATGGGGAAAGCGCAGGTCGTAGCAGACCGTCATCCCGATCCGGCCCAGCGGCGTGTCGGCCAGCACCGCGCGGTCGCCGGGCCGGTAGCCGGCCGATTCGCGATAGACCTCGGTGTCGGACACGTTCACGTCGAACATGTGGATCTTGTCATAGCGCGCGACGATCCCGCCATCGGGGCCGATCAGCAGGCTGCGGTTGGCGAACCGGCCATCGGCGTCGTCCGTCCGCAGGCCCAGCGACCCGATCAGCAGCCAGACCCCCGACCGCGCCGCCTGGTCGCGCAGCGCGGAAAGGGTGGGGTCGTCCCCCTCGCGGTGAAACACGGCGCGCTGATGCGCGCGGTTCGACGACAGGGCATTGGTGCATTCGGGCGTCAGCACCCAGTCGGCACCCGCCGCCGCGGCGCGCGCCACCGTCGCCTGCGTCAGGGGCAGGTTCGCGGCCGGGTCGTCGCCCACCGTCAGCTGCACAAGGGCCGCGCGCACCGGTCAGTCCGCCAGCAGCGGGTCAAGCCGGCCGGCGCGGTCCAGCGCATGCAGGTCGTCGCAGCCGCCCACATGCACCCCGCCGATGAAGATCTGCGGCACGGTCCGGCCGCCCTGCGACCGCTGGACCATGGTGGCGCGCAGTGCCGGGTCGCGGCTGACGTCGATCTCGGTATAGGCCGCGCCCTTGGCCGTCAGCAGCCGCTTGGCCGCGTGGCAATAGCCGCACAGGGGGGTGGTATAGATTTCAACGGGTTTCATGGGGGGCCTTCCTGACGCGCGGGGGCAGACTAGCGCGATCTAGGGCGCCTTCGCAACGCGCGCCAACACCAGAACCGCGACTTGGGCCGCGCCACCTGCGCGCAGGGCGCGCGTCGCCTCGGCCAGGGTGGCGCCCGAGGTCATCACGTCGTCGACCAGCAGCACCGCCCGCCCCGCCACCCGCC
>JACXUX010000404.1 GCA_014763725.1 Rhodobacterales bacterium | reverse complement strand
CCTCTTGACCCAAATACCCCGGGGGTCCGGGGGCAGCGCCCCCGGCGCCCACCAGCCCCGCGACCCCAGGGCGGACAGCGCGGCAGCCGCCGGCGGCGGGGGCTCGATGCCCCCGCCGCCGGCCCCGCGCGAATCCCGGCGTCAGACCGCCTTCTTCAGCGCCTCGATCAGGTCGGTCTTTTCCCAGCTGAAGCCGCCGTCGGCCTCGGGCGCGCGGCCGAAATGGCCATAGGCCGAGGTGCGGGCATAGATCGGCCGGTTCAGCCCCAAATGCAGGCGGATGCCGCGCGGGGTCAGGTCCATCACCTTGCCGATCGCGGCCTCGATCACCGCATCGGGCACCACGCCGGTGCCGCCGGTGTCGACCAGAACCGACTGCGGCTCGGCCACGCCGATGGCATAGGCCACCTGCACCGTGCAGCGCCGCGCCAGCCCCGCGGCCACCACGTTCTTGGCCAGATAGCGCGCGGCATAGGCGGCCGACCGGTCCACCTTGGTCGGGTCCTTGCCGCTGAAGGCGCCGCCGCCATGCGGGGCCGCCCCGCCATAGGTGTCGACGATGATCTTGCGCCCGGTCAGCCCGGCATCCCCGTCAGGCCCGCCGATCACGAACTTGCCCGTGGGGTTCACATGCCACACGGTCCGGTCGGTCAGCCATTCGGGCGGCAGCACCTCGCGGATATAGGGTTCGACGATGGCGCAGATGTCGTCCGAGGTCTGGTTTTCATCCGAATGCTGGGTCGACAGCACGACTGACGTCACCTCGACCGGCCGGCCGTTCTCATACCGCACCGACAGCTGCGACTTGGCATCGGGGCGCAGCGTGGGCTCCAGCCCCGCCTTGCGCACCTCGGCCAGCCGGCGCAGGATCGCATGGGCATACTGGATCGGCGCGGGCATCAGTTCCGGCGTCTCGTCCACCGCATAGCCGAACATGATCCCCTGGTCGCCCGCCCCGTCGCGGTCCACGCCCTGGGCGATATGGGCCGACTGTTCGTGCAGGAAGTTCAGCACATGGCAGGTGTTCCAGTGGAACTTTTCCTGTTCGTAGCCGATCTCGCGGATGCAGTTGCGCGCGATCTCGGTCACGCGACCCATCACGTCCTTCAGACGTTCCTTGTCCGACAGGCCCACTTCGCCGCCGATCACCACCAGACCCGAGGTGGCAAAGGTCTCGCAGCCCACCCGCGCATGGGGTTCGATGGCCAGCAGATAGTCCAGCACCGAATCCGAGATCCGGTCGCACAGCTTGTCGGGGTGCCCCTCCGACACGCTTTCGGAGGAGAAGACGTAATTCGACGGGGTGGTCATGGGAAGCGCTCCGCTGAAAGATCCCTGCCACGCCAGGAAGCCGTTGTGGCAGTTCGGTGTCCCGGCCTAGAGGCCGGACCCGCCCGCGTCAAGCAGGCTGCACGCGCCGCCGCACCGCCAGCCCCAGACCGAGTCCCGCCAGCAACAGCACCAGCGGCCCGTCGCCCCAGCGGGCGTGCGGCGGCGCGGGCAGCGCGGCGGGCAGGGCCGCGTCCAGAAACCCCGCCTCGCCCAGGGGCAGCGCGCGCAGCACCCGCCCGCGCGCGTCGATCACCGCCGAGACACCGGTATTGGCCACCCGGATCAGCGGCAGCCCCTGTTCCACCGCCCGCAGCCGGGCCTGGGCCAGGTGCTGGAAGGGGCCCGACCAGCGGCCGAACCAGGCGTCGTTGGTGACCTGCAGGATCCAGTCCGCGCGTTCGGGCGCGGCGTGCAGGTCCTGGGGGAAGACCGCCTCATAGCAGATCAGCGGCAGCACCCGGCCCAACGCGCCGCCCAGGTCCAGCACCCGCGCCCCGGGGCCCGGCGAATAGCCCGCCCCCTGCTGCGCGGCAAAGGCCGCGATGCCGAACATCCCATAGGCCAGATCGCCCGCGGGCATGTATTCGCCAAAGGGCACCAGGTGGTGCTTGTCATAGACC
>JACXUX010000403.1 GCA_014763725.1 Rhodobacterales bacterium | reverse complement strand
CGCGCTGTGGGCGGGGCTGTGGCTGGCCAATCTGCGGCTGGCCGAGGCCGCGCTGCCCGCGGGTCTGGCGCGGTGGCGCAGGGCGCTGGTGGCGGGGGTGTTCGGCCTGTCCGTCCTGCTGCTGTGGGAGGCGGCGGTGCGTCTGCTGGCGATCCCGTCGGTCATCCTGCCTGCGCCCTCGGCCGTGGCGGCGCGGATGGGGGCGGGGGCGCCGCTGCTGTGGGGCGATTTCGTGCAGACCTTCGTCAAGGGCGCGCTGACGGGCTGGGCCATGGGCTGCGGGTCGGCGGTGCTGGCGGCGCTGGCCATCGACCGCAGCCCGTTCCTGCAGCGCGGGCTGCTGCCCCTGGGCAATTTCGTGGCCGCGCTGCCGGTGGTTGGGATCGCGCCGATCCTGGTGATGTGGTTCGGCTTCGACTGGCAGTCGAAGGCGGCGGTGGTCGTGGTCATGGTGTTCTTTCCGGTGCTGGTGAACACGCTGGCCGGGCTGCAGGCGGCCGACCGGATGCAGCGCGATCTGATGGCCACCTGGGGGGCCAGCCATGCCCAGGCGCTGTGGCACCTGCGGCTGCCCGCCGCGATGCCCTTCGTCTTCAACGGGCTGAAGATCGCGAGCACCCTGGCGCTGATCGGGGCGATCGTTGCCGAATTCTTTGGCAGTCCGATCCGGGGGATGGGGTTCCGCATCTCGACCGAGGTGGGGCGGCTGGGGCTGGACATGGTCTGGGCCACCATCGTCGTTGCGGCGCTGGCGGGTTCGGCCTTCTATGGGGTGATCGCCCGCATCGAGGCGCGGGTGACGTTCTGGCATCCCAGCCAGAGGACATGACAAGCCGCCCGGCAGAGGTGCGGCACAACATGGAGGTGACGATGAGACTGCTGATTGCCGCAACCCTGGGGCTGGCCCTGGGCAGCGGGGCCGCACAGGCCGCCGACGAGCTGACGCTGCAGCTGAAATGGGTCACGCAGGCCCAGTTCGCGGGCTATTACGTCGCGCTGGACAAGGGGTTCTACGAGGAAGAGGGGCTGGACGTCACGATCAAGCCGGGCGGCCCCGACATCGCGCCGGTGCAGGTGCTGATGGGCGGGGGCGCCGACGTGATGGTGGACTGGATGCCCTCGGCGCTGGCCGCGCGCGAGGCCGGCGCGCCCATCGTGAACATCGCCCAGCCGTTCAAGTCCTCGGGGCTGATGCTGACCTGCCTGAAGGAGCATGGCATCACCAGCCCGGCCGATTTCGCGGGCAAGACGCTGGGGACCTGGTTCTTCGGCAACGAGATCCCGCTGCTGACCTGGCTGGGCCGGCTGGGGCTGCCCGCGGACGGGTCGGCCGGCGGGGTGACGGTGCAGAAGATCAACTTCAACGTCGATCCCCTGCTGCAGAAGCAGGTGCAGTGCGCCACGACCATGACCTACAACGAATACTGGCAGGTGATCGATGCGGGCCTGACCCCCGACGACCTGGTGGTGTTCAAGTATGAGGATCAGGGGATCTCGCTGCTGGAGGACGGGCTGTATACGACCGAGGCGAACCTGGCCGATCCGGCGATGACGGACCGGCTGGTGCGCTTTGTCCGCGCCAGCATGAAGGGGTGGAAATACGCCGAGGCCAACCCCGACGAAGCGGCGATGATCGTGCTGGACAACGACGCGACCGGCGCCCAGACCGAAAACCACCAGAAGCGGATGATGGGCGAGATCGCCAAGCTGACGGCGGGTTCGAACGGCGCGCTGGACCCGGCCGACTATCAGCGGACGGTCGAGATCCTGATGTCGGCGGCGGCGACCTCGGGCGTGAGCAAGGCGCCCGAGGGGGCCTGGACGCATGCGATCACGGATGCCGCGCTGAAGTGATCCGGCGGCACGGCTGACGGGGGGCGCGGCCGGGGCTGCGCCCCCCTTGGTTTTGGGGGCGGACCTTGGGCCGGTCGACTGCGTTGCGGCGGGGAGGCG
>JACXUX010000402.1 GCA_014763725.1 Rhodobacterales bacterium | reverse complement strand
GGGCGGGGTGGCGCGCGCCTTGGCCGCGGCGCGCGGCTTGTCGACCGTCTCGTTCACGATGGCGCCCAGCACCAGCGCGGCGGCCACCCCGGCCAGAAAGGTCTTTTCGTTCTTGCCCAGCGCCTGGGCGGGCGGCGCGGTCAGCGCGAGCGCAGTGGCGGCGGCCAGGAACGGCGTCAGGACCGGGGCCAGCGTGCGGGTCAGGATGGTGCGGGTCATCGGGGGCTCCTTCTTTGGGCGGCGGATGCAGCCGGGATGGCCCGGGTCTGCCCCCGAACCCCGGGATAGGCAAAAGCACCCCCCTTGATAGGCGATAACACCCCCCCGCGGCGCGCGAAACGCGAAGGGGGCGCCGCAAGGGCGCCCCCTGGCGGGCAGGGCGCGGCCTGCCGTGGCCGGTCAGATCGACAGGCAGATGTATTTCATCTCGAGATAGTCCTCGATCCCGTGGCGCGATCCTTCGCGGCCCAGGCCCGACTGCTTGACCCCGCCGAAGGGGGCGACCTCGGTGCTGATGATGCCGGTGTTCACGCCGACGATGCCGTATTCCAGCGCCTCTTGCACGCGGGTGATGCGGCCGATGTCGCGGGCGTAGAAGTAGCTGGCCAGGCCGAAGATCGTGGCATTGGCCTTGGCGACCACCTCGTCCTCGGTCTCGAACCGGAACAGCGGGGCCACGGGGCCGAAGGTTTCCTCGGTCGTCACGGCCATCTGGTCGGTCACGCCGGTCAGGATCGTGGGCTGGAAGAAGTTGCCCCCCAGATCGTGCCGCGCGCCGCCCAGGATCACCTGCGCGCCCTTGGCGGTGGCATCGGCGATGTGCTCCTCGACCTTTTCCACCGCGGCCTGGTTCACCAGCGGGCCGAACTGCACGTCCTGGGTCAGCCCGTCGCCCACCCGCGCCTGGGCCACCGCCGCGCGCAGCTTTTCGGCAAAGGCGTCATAGACGCCCGACTGCACATAGATGCGGTTGGCGCAGACGCAGGTCTGGCCGTTGTTGCGGAACTTGGACGCCATCGCGCCCTGGACCGCGGCATCCAGATCGGCATCGTCGAACACGATGAAGGGCGCGTTGCCGCCCAGCTCCATGCTGCATTTCATCACCTGATCGGCGGCCTGGCGCAAAAGGATCCGGCCGACCTCGGTGCTGCCGGTGAAGGTCAGCTTCCGCATGATCGGGTTTTCGCAGAATTCCTTGCCGATGTCGGACGACCGTTTCGACGTGATCACGCTGAAGATGCCCGCGGGCAGCCCGGCGCGTTCGCCCAGCACCGCCAGCGCCAGCGCCGACAGGGGCGTTTCCGCCGCCGGCCGCGCGACAAAGCCGCAGCCCGCCGCCAGCGCCGGGCCGCATTTGCGGGTGATCATCGCGTTGGGGAAGTTCCAGGGCGTGATCGACCCCACGACGCCGATCGGCTGCTTCAGCACGGTGATGCGCTTGTCGCGCTGATGGCCGGGGATGGTTTCGCCGTAGATCCGCTTGGCCTCTTCGGCGAACCATTCGATGAAGCTGGCGCCATAGGCGATCTCGCCCTTGGCCTCGGCCAGGGGTTTGCCCATCTCGGCCGTCAGGATCAGGCCCAGGTCGTTCTGGTTTTCCATCATCAGGTCGAACCAGCGGCGCAGGATGATGGCGCGTTCCTTGGCGGTGCGCGCCTTCCAGTCGCGCATCGCGACATCGGCCGCGGCGATGGCGCGGGCGGTTTCGGCGCGGCCCAGGTTCGGCACCTCGCAGATCACGTCGCCGCGGGCGGGGTTGGTGACGGCAAAGGTGCCGCCGTCGTCGGCGGTGATCCATTTGCCCGCGACATAGGCGCGGGTGGCCAGAAGCGAGGGGTCGCGCAGAAGCGACCGCAGATCGGTGGCGGTGTCGAGCATGTTGCCCTCCTTGATCGGATGGCCCATGCAAGCAGGGGCGGCGGCGATTGTCCAGCCGCCCCTGCTTGCATGGGCCATC
>JACXUX010000401.1 GCA_014763725.1 Rhodobacterales bacterium | reverse complement strand
TTCCCGCCCTGCCCCCGGCATGGCACAATAGTCTTGCCCGCGGCCCGCGCGCCGCCCTGACCCCAAGCGGAGAGACCATGCACAAGGAACCCATCGGCCAGGCCACGCTGGAACACTGGACGCCCGAGGACGTGAAGGCCGCGCTGGACCGGCGCGAGATCCTGCTGATCGACGTGCGCACCCCGCAGGAATACCTGTTCGAGAAGATCCCCGGCGCGCTGCTGCTGCCGATGGCGGAATTCGACGCCACGATCCTGCCCGCGCAATCCGACCGGACGGTGGTGTTCCACTGCGGGTCGGGCATGCGGTCGCGCAAGGTGGCCGAGGCCTGGATCGCCGCGGGCCATGCGCGCGCCTGCCATCTGGAAGGCGGCTTTGCCGCCTGGAAGACCGCCGCCCTGCCCTATCTGGGCACCGACCCCGCGACCGGCTTTCCGCGCAAGGTGGGCGGCTGACGCGCCCTAACCCGCCGCGGGAAAGACGAAGCAGCGGTCGCGGCGGATCATCAGCCACAGCGCCGTGCCGGGGGGCGGCAGGAACACCCCCGGCACGTTCGCCTTCAGCACCAGCCCGTCGAAATCCATGCGGAACTCGACCAGGCTTTCGCGCCCCATGAAGCGGGCGCGGATCACCGTGCCGCGGGCGGGCGTGCCCTCCTGCGGCGTCGGATTGGGGCCGCGGCCGCCGCGGTCGAAGTCGATCTTCAGATGCTGGGGCCGGATCACGATGTCGACCGGCGCGCCATCGGCATGGCCCGGCGTCAGGAAGGCGCCAAAGGGCGTGTCGGTCAGCGCACCACGGCTGATGCCGCGGATCACGTTGATGTCGGAAAAGAAGGCCGCCGCGGCCTTGTCCACCGGGGCGTTGTAGACGTTGTAGGGCGCGCCCTGCTGCACGATCCGCCCGCCGCGCATCAGCGCGATCTGGTCGGCCATGCGCATCGCCTCATCCGGTTCGTGGGTCACCAGCAGGACCGCCGCGCCCTCGGCCTTCAGGATTTCCAGCGTGGCATCGCGGATGCCGTCGCGCAGCCGGTTGTCGAGACCGGAAAACGGCTCGTCCATCAGCATGACCTGCGGACGGGGCGCCAGCGCCCGGGCCAGCGCCACGCGCTGCTGTTCGCCGCCCGACAGCTGATGCGGATGCTTGGGGCCGAAGTCGGCCAGGTTGACCTTTTCCAGCAGCTCGTCCACCCGCGCCGCGCGCGCCTCGCGCGGGCCCTTCAGGCCAAAGGCCACGTTCTGCGCCACCGTCAGATGCGGAAACAGCGCGAAGTCCTGGAACATCAGGCCCACGCCGCGCTGTTCCGGCGGCACGGCCATGTCGCCGTCGCAGACCGCGCGGCCGTCGATGCGCACCCGTCCGCTGTCGGGCCCCTCGACCCCCGCGATCATGCGCAGCGTGGTCGACTTGCCGCAGCCCGAGGGGCCCAGCAGGCACAGAACCTGCCCGGCCTGCACCTGCAGTGACACGTCGTCCACCACCCGCCGGCCGCCGAAGGCGCGCGTCAGGTGATCGACTTGCAGGCGGGGAACAGGCTGGGACACGGATTTCTTACGGTTTTGATCGGCCTTGGCCGGGCCATAGCAGCCCGCGCGGGCCGGGGCAAGCGGGGCCGCCCCGGCTCTGGCCGCGCATCCGGCTGGTGACGGACCTGGCCTTCGACCCGGTGCTGGCCGATCTGCCGCCGCCCGTGCCGCCGCTGCGCCGCCGGCTGGACCTTGCCCGGCTGGTGGCGGCTCTGCTGGACCGGGCGCCCGACCTCGCGCCGCGGTCCTCGATCTTCGACCTTGCCGACAGCCTGGCCGGGCTTATGGACGAGATGCAGGGCGAGGGCGTGCCGCCGCGGGCGCTGCACGACCTAGACGTGGGCGACCTGTCGGCGCACTGGGCCCGGGCGCGGCAGTTCCTGCTGCTGGTCGAACAATACCTGGGCGCCGGGGGCGCGGCCGCCGGCAAGG
>JACXUX010000085.1 GCA_014763725.1 Rhodobacterales bacterium | reverse complement strand
CCCTCAAGGGCCGATCACCCGTCGACGCCCTCAAGCAATGGCAGCGTCGCAGGCCCGAGCTGTTCAGCAAGCGCGTCTACACTCACGCGGGATGCGACACGACATCGAGCCCGCGACGGTCTACAGCACCGAACTGCTGATGAACCATGAAGAAATTCCGTTCATCGAACGTGGCGTGGCGCCCGTGGGCGGCGAAGGGTCCGACTATCTGGTGGGCCTGGGGTCGAACACCTTCACGGGCAACGGCGGGGCCGACCTGTTCGTGGTCAGCTATGGCTCGTCCGCGGGTGGCGCGCTGACGCAGAACACGACCACCGACTTCACCCAGGGTGAGGACGCGCTGGGCCTGATCGGGCTGGGCGTCAACGACACCAACTATGACAGCACGCTGTTCCAGCAGCTGGTGGGCGATGACCTGCTGGTCTGTGTCGACCGCGACGGGTCGGCCATCGCCGAACTGCCGGTGCTGGTGGCCACGCTGGACGGCTTCGGCGATCTGCTGGACCTGGAATTCGACGTGCTGTCCTCGTCGCCTGGCGTGGCCGAGGATGACGACGACGATGGCGACGACGACCCGCCGCCGCCGGAACCCGAGGAATCATCGGGACCGCCGCCGCCGACAAGCTGACGGGCACCACCGGGGACGACCTGATCTTCGGCCTGGCCTCGAACGACTTCCTCTACGGGCTGGAAGGCGACGATGTGCTGGACGGCGGCACGGGCAGCGACCGGCTGTTCGGTGGCGCGGGCGCGGACATCTTCATCTTCGCCGACGGCACGGGCACCGACTTCATCTTCGACTTCGAGGATGGCGTCGACCTGATCCAGCTGGATGGCCTGTCCTTCGACGATGTCACGATCCGCAGCTATCGCGATACCGGCACGCAGATCCTGATCGGCGACGACCGGATCATCATGCGCGATGTGGCGATGTCCTTCATCAGCTAAGACGACTTCCTCTTCGACTCGTCGCTGATGGCCTGATCCCGGACAGCACAAGGAAAGTGGGTGAACGCATGACCAATCGTATCAAGTATCTGGCGCTGGCAGGTTCGGTGGCGCTGCTGGCCGGTTGCGGCGGCGGCGGCACCGGTGGCGGCGGCGTCACCGCCGGCTATGCCGCGATGGAAACGGCGGCGCGCGATCTGGCCGACGGCTACATCGACCCGGACACCGGTGCGCTGGAGGCGGCCGCCCGCACCAGCCTGCCGGCGGCGGGCACCGCGTCCTACACCGGCCATGTCGGGGGCGAGGTGGACGGCGCCGGGTCTGATCGGCGAACTGGAGCTGAACGTGGCGTTCGGGCCTGGTGACAACGGCACCATCACCGGCGCGGCCGACAACTTCCAGCACGAAACCGACGGCGCCTATACCGGCAAGCTGCACGTCGCGGCAGGCAACATCCTGCCCGGCCCCACCGCCGCCGACGAAGATACGATTGCCGTCGACCTGACGGGCACGCTGGCCAATGCCGGGGTGCTTTATGACACCGAGATCAACCTCGACGGGTCCTTCATGGGCGGCGCCGGGGCGGAAACGCCCGACGCCATCGGGGGTGCCGCGGTGGGGACGGTCGGGGGCAGCTTCCTCCACGGGATCTTCATCGTCACCCAGCCCTGAGCGGCCGGACAGAAACAAGGGGGCCCGGCGGTTGATCCGCCGGGCCCTTTTCCTTGCCCGCCGGGTCATCCGGCCTGATCCATCCGCAGCACGCGGCCATAGGGCGGGTCCGCCACGTCGCGCGGCACGGCCCAGACCACCGGAAAGGCGGGCCGGGGTGGCAGCGGCGCGTCCAGATCGGTCAGCAGAACGGCGATCGAGGGGCGCAGCGCCCCGATCTGCCGGAACAGGTCGCCGTAATCGGTGCCGCCACCGGTGCGCAGCCCGCCGCGCGCCAGCCGGTTCCAGCCGGGCCGGTCAAGCCGCTGCCGGGAAAACACCACCTCGTCAAAGGCCAGCAGCCAGGTCTCGGCCGCGGTGCGGCGGGCAATCGCCTCGGCCTCGGCCACGAACAGGCGCAGCGTCTGCGCGTCGATCGAGGAGGAGGTATCCAGCCCGATCGCCACCCGCGGCGCGTGGCTGGTCCGCTGCCAGCCCGGTTCGAACACCGGGGCGGGGCCGCCGGTGCGTTCCGCCCCATGTCCAGACGCGCCAGCCAGCGCGCCGCGGGCCGCCGCCAGCCGGGGCGCGGCCGTTCGGTCAGCGCCCGCGCCAGCAGGCCGCGCAGATGCACCTCCCACGGGACGGCGCCGGGGGCCAGGTCGGCCAGCACCGCCCCCAGCCGGCCGATGCCCGCGCCCGCCTTGCGCCCGGCCTCGAGCGCCCGCAGGATCCGGTTGCGCCAGTCCGTGGCGGCCTGGCCCTCGGTCCCGTCCTGCGGGGGTGGGTCCGGCGACCAGGTCGGGCTCGAAACCCCGGCGGCGGCCCCAGTCGCGCAGGCGCCGGCCGCGGTCGGGATCCCGGTGCAGCGCCATGGCCAGCCGGTCGACATCCCACTGCGCCAGCGCCTCGACCGCGCCCTGGGCGGGCAGGCCGGCTTCGGCCAGCAGATCGGTCAGCAGGACCGCCGGGCGCGGAATGGCAAGGCCCGCCACGATCAGCGTTTCGTTGACGATCCCGTCGGCGGCCAGGCCGAACAGCACGGGGTCGAAGTCCGGCCCCAGCCGCCGGGCCAGCGCGGCCTGCCGCGCCGAATGGCGCAGCGCCACATGCAGCACATGATGCGCCACCATCCCTACCTGTTCGGGCAGGCCCAGCGTGGCAAAGGCAGCGCCATAGGTGATGACCTCGCCCTCGGTCCGGGTGGGGCCGGGGCCGTCGCGGTGCCGGCACCACAGGGCCAGCACGGCCAGGGCGGGGTCGACCTCGCCCAGATGGGCCAGCGCGCGGGCGGCGCGGGCGGAATGCAGCGTCACGGCAGCCCGGCCGCCCGACGCTGGGCGGCATAATCGGCATAGGCGTCCGAGGTGGCGAAGGCTTCCTCCCACCCGCGGTCCAGCGCGCGGCCGATCAGCAGCTCGAACCCGAAGCCCGCCAGTTCCGCCACCGGCAGCCCGCGCAGCCCCGCATCGTCCAGCCCCCGCAGGTCGGCCAGGATCTCGATCGCGGCGGGCAGGCTGCGTTCGGTCACCGCCCCCACCAGACCATAGACCAGCGCCGTCAGCCCGTGCAGCGTGCGGGGATAGAGATCCCCCCGTTCGCCCCGTGGCGTGGCGATCATCCGGTCGATCTGGACGGTCGCCGCGATCTCATCCGCAAGCAGGGCGAATTCGGCCGCCGCCGCCACGCCCACGGTGCCCGCGATCATCACCTGACGCAGGGCGCGGTCGGGCACGGTCTGGACGATCCGGCTGACGCGGGTCCAGCTGCGCGGGGTGCAGGCGATCATCTGGCCACGGCGCAGGCAGTCCTCGGTCGTGTCCAGCAGGTCAGGGCGGGTGCGCAGGAAGGCCGCCACGGCGGGGGCGATGCCCTCGGCCACGGCCTAGGTGCGCAACCAGTCCTCGGGGTCGGCCTGAACGATCATGTGGATCAGCCGGTCGCCGAGCGCGCTGCCCATGTCATAGGCCAGCGCGCCGTCCTCGACCCGGTTGCCCGCGGCCACGATCATCACGCCCGGCGGCAGCCGGTGGCGGCCCACGCGGCGTTCCTGCAGCAGGCCATAGACCGTGGGCTGCAGCGAGGACGCCGCCGCGGTCAGTTCGTCCAGGAACAGGATCGCGGGCGCGTCGGTGTCGGGCAGATCCTCGGGCCGATACCAGACGGTGCGCGCGGCGGCATGGTCGTAATAGGGCAGGCCGCGCAGGTCCTGGGGTTCGATCGTGGTCAGCCGCAGGTCGTAAAGCTCGGCCCCGATCCGCCGGGCCAGGGTCTGGACCAGTTCCGTCTTGCCCACGCCGGGCCGGCCGTGCAGCATCCAGGACACCGTCAGCCCGCCGGATTGCTGGGCCTGCCAGCCGGCCTGCAGCACGCGCAGCGCCTCGCCCGCGGACAGGGTGGTGGCGTTCACCGTCATGCCGGGGCCACGCGGCGTTCCAGCCGGGCGGCCAGCCGGGCATGGGCCGAGACCGCGCGCAGCTCTTGCGCGATGTCGCGCAGATAGCGGTCCTCACGGTGGTTGACGGCCAGCAGGTCGGCCTCGGTCAGGTCGGCGTCGAACAGCCCGTCGCGCAGCACCTGGCGGTCCTGGTCATCCAGCGCCAGCAGCCGCGGTTCGGGCCGGTCGGTCTGGACCGAGACCAGCGTCAGCGCCGGCAGCCGCGCCAGTTCCGACTGTTCGATGACCAGCCGCAGCTCGCCCTCGGTCAGGTCGTGGCGGGCGGCGATGCGGCGCAGGCAGGCGCGGGCGCGAAAGGCCAGGGCATCCAGCCGGCGGTCGGCCTCATCCGGGTCCACGGCGCGGGCGCGGGCGGCCTTGGACAGGCGCAGCACCTTCAGCTCGATCACCGCGATGACCAGCACCATGGCCGCGGGCGCCTGCGACACCGGCAGCGCCAGATCGCGCGAGGTCAGCGCGATCGCGATGAACGGCATCAGCGCGCCCAGATAGCGCAGGAACTGCAACTCGGCCATCAGCCGCAGCCACAACCCCGGGCCGGCCCCGCGCGGCAACGGCAGCACCCGGCCCAGGAACTTGCGGGGCAGGCTGCGCGTGTCCAGGATCGGGCGGTTGGAAATGGTGTCTTGGGTGACGATCAGCATGGGTGCCCTGTGCGGACCCCTGCATATAGGCCCGGGCGCGGCCCCGGCCAGCCCGCGCCACCGCGGAACGCAAAAGGCCCCGCCCGGGGGGGCGGGGCCCTGATCGTGGCAGGCCGAAGGATCAGGCGACCTTCTTGCCCTTGATCCCGGCCCACAGCCGCTTGTTCGTCAGATACAGCAGCACCGACAGCACGGTCAGGAAGATCACGGCGGTCAGGCCGGCCTCCTTGCGCGCCATCATCTTGGGCTCGGCCGCCCACATCAGGAACGAGGCGACATCCTCGGCCATATGGTGGGCGCTGTTGTCATGGCCGTCGGCATATTCCACCTGGCCATCCGACAGCGGCGGCGGCATCGCGATCCAGCCGCCCGGGAAGGCGGTGTTTTCATAGAAGTAGGACCCCGCCTCTTCCTTTTCGTTGCCGGTATAGCCGGTCAGCACCGAATAGATGTATTCCGGGCCGCCCATGCCGTTGAGCAGCTGGCTGAGACCGGTGCCATAGGGTCCGTGGAACCCGGTCCGCGCCTTGGCCATCAGGCTCAGGTCGGGGCCCATGCCGTCGCCCTGCCGCACGGGGAAGTGGTCGGTCCATTCGCGCGGCCGGTCGGTGCCGTCGGGCAGCACGACCGAGTCGAGCCCCTCGGCATAGGCGCGCACCTGATCGGCGGGCAGCTGGGGGCCCCCCTCATCCGCCAGCGTGCGGATCGGCACGAACTTCATGCCGTGGCAGGCCGAGCAGACCTCGGTATACACCTGCAGCCCGCGCTGCAGCTGCATCTGGTCGAACTTGCCGAAGGGGCCTTCGTGGGCAAAGTCCACGTCATGGACATGGCCTTCGGCGCCGGCGGCCAAGGCGGCCCCGGCCGACAGGGCCAGGGCGGCAGCGGTGCCAAGAGCGATCTTGCGGATCATGTGGTCGTCCCCTCTCACTCGGCCGGCTGGGCCAGGGCGCCCGCGCCCGGCCTGGCGCCGTAGTGGGCGTTGAAGTCTTCCTCGATCGTCGCGGGCTGCGGCAGGGGCTTTTCCAGCACGCCCAGCAGCGGCAGGATCACCAGGAAATAGGCGAACCAGTAGGCCGACCCGGCCAGCGCGATGTAGGGATAGATGCCCTCGGCCGGCATGGCGCCCACCCAGGTCAGCATCACGAAATCGACGGCCAGCAGCAAGAACCACCACTTGAACATCGGGCGATAGCGGCCCGACCGCACCATCGAGGTATCCAGCCAGGGCACCAGCGCCATGACCAGGATCGCGCCGAACATCGCCAGCACGCCGAAGAACTTGGCGTCGATGATGCCGAAGCTGAGGAACTCGACCAGCTGCACCACCCAGACATCGGCGGTGAAGGCGCGCAGGATCGCATAGAACGGCAGGAAGTACCATTCCGGCACGATATGGGCGGGCGTCACCAGCGGGTTCGCCTCGATGTAGTTGTCGGGGTGGCCCAGGTAGTTAGGCATGAAGCCCACGATGGCAAAGAACACCAGCAGGATCACGGACAGCGCGAACAGGTCCTTGATCACGAAATAGGGCCAGAACGGCACGGTGTCGCGCGCGGCCTCTTCCTTGGACGTGCGGCGCACCTCGACCCCGGTGGGGTTGTTGTTGCCGGTGGTGTGGAAGGCCCAGATATGCACCGCGACCAGCGCCGCGATCACGAAGGGCAGCAGGTAGTGCAGGCTGAAGAAGCGGTTCAGCGTGGCGTTGTCGACCGCCGGGCCGCCCAGCAGCCAGGTCTGGATCGCCTCGCCCACGCCGGGGATCGCGCCGAACAGACCGGTGATCACCGTGGCGCCCCAGAACGACATCTGACCCCAGGGCAGCACATAGCCCATGAAGGCCGTGCCCATCATGCACAGGTAGATCAGCATGCCGATGATCCAGGTCACCTCGCGCGGGGCCTTGTAGGACCCGTAGTAGAGACCGCGGAAGATGTGCAGATAGACCGCCAGGAAGAACAGCGACGCGCCGTTGGCGTGCAGATAGCGCAGCATCATGCCGCCGTTCACGTTGCGCATGATGTGTTCGACGCTGGCAAAGGCCATGTCGACATGCGGCGTGTAGTGCATCACCAGCACGATGCCGGTGACGATCTGCAGCGCCAGGCAGAAGGTCAGCACGATGCCCCAGATCCACATCCAGTTCAGGTTCTTGGGCGTGGGGATCATGATGGTGTCATACATCAGCCCGACGATGGGCAGGCGGCGGTGCAGCCACTTCTCGGCGCCCGTCGCGGGTTCGTAATGGTCGTGCGGAATACCGGCCATGTGCGTGCCTCCTTACCCGAGCTGGATCGTGGTTTCGTCGATGAACTGGGCCACCGGAATGTCCAGGTTCCGCGGCGCAGGTCCCTTGCGGATGCGGCCCGAGGCATCATAGTGCGACCCGTGGCAGGGGCAGAACCAGCCGCCGAAATCCCCCGCGCCATTGCCCATCGGCACGCAGCCCAGGTGGGTGCAGACGCCGACCATGACCAGCCATTCGCCGGCCTCGTCCATCGTGCGGTTCACGTCGTCGGCGCTGGTGCCGGGCTTGTTGGGGTTCTGCGACAGGCCGTCGATCAGGTCGGCCGCGCCGTCATCGGCACGGGCGCGGGCGATCTCATCCTCGGTGCGGCGGCGGATGAACACCGGCTTGCCCAGGTATTTCACCGTCAGCTGGGTGCCCGGTTCGACCGCGCTGACATCGACGAAGATCGAGGACAGCGCCTGCACGTCGGCCGAGGGGTTCATCTGGTTCACCAGCGGCCAGACCGCCGCCCCGGTGGCGACGGCCCCGGCCCCGGCGGTAGCATAGTACAGGAAATCCCTGCGGGTGCCTGCGGCGTCTTCTGCGTGGGACAAGGGACCATTCTCCTATCCAGGACCGCATGGCGGCCCATGAGCGATCGGGGCCCCCGACGGGGAACCCTCGTGCGCGGGGTTTTAGTCTTGCGACCCCGTCGCGTCCAGCCGGGAAAGGGGGAAGCGACGTCGCAATCCGTGCCGGATCCCGGTCTTTTCGCAGGTTTAGCGCAAACGCCCGGGCAGGACGACGCATCTTGTGGCCGCCGGGCGCGGCACGCGGGCGAATCTGGCGGCGCGGCAGATCGTCGCGTCCCCAGGCCGGGCGGGGCGGGGCGGGCGGCCTTGCCCCTTGCCTTTGCGGCGGCGCGGCGGCAAGCTGGTGGCACGGCCCGCGGCGCCCGTGCCGGCGGCCCCCATGCCCAGCCCTAGGTGACCGCCATGCGCGCCCTGTCTGTCCGTGCCCTCTGCCTTGCCGCGGCGGTGACCGCAGCCGCCCCGGCCGCCCCGGCCGCCGAACTGGAACTGTCGGTCTATTCCGGCGTGCAGGAGGCCGACCGCGGCCGCGTGCGCGGAAACGACCCTGTTCTGGGCGCCTTTTCCTTCGGGGTCGACTGGGCGGGCAAATCCTCGGCCATGCCGCCCTATTACGGCCTGCGCGCCACCTGGTGGCAGCCCGGCGGCTGGGGCTGGGGGGTCGAGGTCAACCACGCCAAGGTCTATGCCGACAGCGCCGCCATGGCCGCCAACGGGTTCACCCGGCTGGAGTTCACCGACGGCCTGAACCTGGTCACCGCGCATGCGCTGCGCCGCTGGGACCTGGGCCTGCCGCTGCGACCCTATGCCGGGGCGGGGATCGGCGCGGCGATCCCGCATGTCGACGTGACGACGCCCGGGGGCAAGACCCTCGGCTATCAGGTCACCGGGCCCGCGGTGGTCTGGATGGCGGGCGCCAGCCTGCCCGTGTCCGACCGCTGGTCGGTCTTTGCCGAATACAAGGGCAGCCGCAGCTGGAACACCGCCGACCTGACCGGCGGCGGCAAGCTGAAGGCCGACGTAACCACCCATGCGCTGAACCTGGGCGTCAGCTTCCGCTACTGAGCCCCAGCGCCAGCTTGACCGCCACGCCGGCAAAGAACAGCCCCGCCACGGCCTGGACCGCCCAGCCCCAGCGGGCATAGGTGCGCGCCGCCGGCGGGGTGGAAAAGGCCAGCGCATAGAGCGTGTGGATCCCCCCCGACAGGGCACGGGCCCCCGCGCACGGCAGCGCGATGTCCCCCGGCGCGGCGCGGGCCACCGGAAACAGCGAAAGGATCGCGATCCAGCTGGTCAGCGCCTTGGCGTTGGTCGCATTCACCGCCAGCGAACGCACAAAGGCCGCCCGCGCATCCAGCCCCGTCGCGCCGCGCGGCGCGGCGGCCCCCCGGCGCAGCCCCGCCAGCCCCAGCGACATGCCCAGGCACCAGCCGCCGATGCCCAGCGCCACGCCCGCGGCCGACCCCAGGCCCGCCGCCCGCCCCGTGCCCATGGCACAGGCGATGGTGTTCAGCACATTCGGCCCGGGCGAGGCGATGTTGACCGCTAGAAAGGCCCAGACCGTCAGGAACTCGCCCCAGGGCAGCGTCACGGCGCATCAGACCGGCCGCGTCGCCACCATGGCGGGCCAGGCCGAGAACTCGGCCTCCCAGGCCGCCAGATGCGGCCGGTCGGCGCGCCAGGCGCGCTCGGGGTGGCGAAAGTCCAGATAGCCCAGCGCACAGGCCACGGCGATCTGGCCCATGTCCAGCGGCCCGCGCAGATGGTCCAGCCAGCGGGCCTCCAGCATGTCCAGGCTGCGGCCGATCCTGGCCCACTGCCCTTCGACCCAGGCAGGCAGGCGAGTCTCCTCGGGGCGCAGCCGGCCCTCGTAGACCATCAGGATCGCGGCATCCAGGATGCCGTCGGCCGTGGCCTCGACCGTCAGCGTGTCCCAAAGCCGCGGCGGCGCGGGATACAGCCCCGCCCCCGCCTGTGCATCCAGCCAGCGGCAGATCACCCGGCTGTCATACAGCGTCGGCCCGTCCGGCCGTTCCAGCGCGGGGATCTTGCCCGGCGGGTTGGCCTGCACCGGCATCGACCCCGGATCGACCGGGTTGCCCGACGCCGCCACCAGCTCGACCCCGGGCAGCAGCCCCGTCTCGTGCAGCACCACCATGACCTTGCGCACATAGGGCGATGTGGCCGACCAGTACAGGCGCATGCGACTCCTCCTCGCTCCGCTGGCCCGGACTCTGCGCCGAAGCCGCGGCGCTGTCCACCACCCCGCCGCACCCGGTTGCGC
>JACXUX010000084.1 GCA_014763725.1 Rhodobacterales bacterium | reverse complement strand
GGCCTCGGTCGTCTTGCGCGCCTCGGCGGCGCGGCGGGCGCGCGCCTCGGCTTCGGCCTTGACCTTGGCGCGTTCCTCTTCCTCGGCCTTCAGCCGGGCGGCCTCGGCGCGTTCGCGTTCCTCGCGTTCGCGGGCCTCGATCTCGTCGCGCTTGCGCCGGCGTTCCTCTTCGCGGGCCTTTTCGTCGGCCAGCCGCTGGGCGGCCTCTTCGGCCTCACGCGCCTTGGCGGCGCGCAGTGCGGCGAGACGGCGTTCCATCTCGGCGTCGGAAATCCCCGCCGGGCGTTTCGCCGGATCGCCCAGATGTGACGGCCCCGACGCAGCCCCCGGCGTGCCCGGCTTCTGCGGGACGACCACGCGCTTGCGCTTGGTCTCGACCACGACGTTCTTCGTCCGGCCGTGGCTGAAGCTCTGCTTCACCTGACCGGGACGCGAGCCGCCAAGGCCCAGGGGTTTCTTGCCGTCGGTATCGCTCATGCGTTCTTCGTATCCTTCCCGGCGGTCCTGCCGCCGATGGGTCGGCGCAATCCCGCCAGCCGTGCCGCTTCCTCTACAACACGCTCGGTGAGTCCGCCAGCGGCAAGCGCGGCGTGTATGGCATGTTCCCGACCAAATGCCAAACCGATTTCCCCTGCCGTCAGGCAGGAGATCAGCGTGTCCGTCCCATCGGGCGGGTGAAGCCTGGACTTCCCCCGTTCCGATCCGTCGCTGGCTTGAACAAGGATATCCGCCCTGTCCTTCTCAAGCCAGTCCTTCGTCTTCTCGTAGCCCACCACGGCCAGCCCCGCCTTGCGCGCCAGGCTGATCAGGTCGACCACGCGGCGGGCCAGCTGCGCCTCGACCTGGTCGGCCAGATCGGGGGCCACGGTGACGGGGGCGCGGGCCGCGCGGGCGAACAGGCCCTTCTTCGCGGCCTTGTCGATGGCCGCGCGGTCGGCCGCAACATGGATGCCCCGGCCGGGCAGACGGTTCAGCACATCGGCCAGCACCTGCCCGTCGGGGGCCACGACAAAGCGCACCAGGCCCGTCCTGGGCTGCACCTCGCCCGTGGCGATGCACTTGCGCTCGGGGTCGTCCCGGTCCTTGTCGCGGCCACCACGGGTCATGCGTGTGTCCGGGCCTGCGGTCAGGCCCGATCCTCCGTTTCTGCGTCGTCGTCCAGATCAGAGTCGTCGGCGTCCTCGGCCGCCTCGCCCTCGGTCGGGTCGACCCAGCCCAGCATGACGCGGGCGGTCATCACCAGGGTCTGGGCCTCTTCCAGGCTCATGTCGAACTTCTCGAGGATGCCTTCGTCCTTCTTGCGCTGGCCGTTTTCGGTCGTCCAGCCGCCGGCCAGTTCCCAGTCGGCGCAGGTGGCAAAGTCTTCCAGCGTCCTGATGCCTTCCTTGCCTAGGGCCTCGAGCATCTGGGGGGTCAGCCCCTCGAAGTTCAGCAGGCTGTCGTCCACGCCCAGCTTGCGCGCGGCCTCCAGCGCCTTGCGGTTCTGTTCTTCCAGATGGTCGCGAGCGCGTGCCTGCAGCTCTTCGGCGGTGGATTCGTCAAAGCCGTCGATCGACAGCAACTCGTCGATCTCGACATAGGCCACTTCCTCGAGGTTGGTGAACCCCTCGGCCACCAGCAGCTGGGCCATCATCTCGTCGACGTCCAGCGTGTCCATGAACAGGCGGGTGCGTTCGGCGAATTCGGCCTGGCGGCGGGCGCTTTCGTCGCTCTCGGTCAGGATGTCGATGTCCAGACCCGTCAGCTGGCTGGCCAGGCGCACGTTCTGGCCGCGCCGGCCGATCGCCAGGCTCAGCTGTTCGTCGGGGACCACGACCTCGATCTTGCCGGCCTCTTCGTCGATCACGACCTTGGACACCTCGGCCGGTTGCAGCGCGTTCACCAGGAAGGTGGCCTGATCCTGATTCCAGGGGATGATGTCGATCTTTTCGCCCTGCAGTTCGTTCACCACTGCCTGCACGCGGCTGCCGCGCATGCCGACGCAGGCGCCCACCGGGTCGATGGCATTGTCATAGCTGATGACGGCGATCTTGGCGCGGCTGCCCGGGTCGCGGGCGACGGCCTTGATCTCGATGATGCCGTCGTAGATTTCCGGAACCTCCATCTTGAACAGCTCGGCCATGAACTGCGGGTCGGTGCGCGACAAGAAGACCTGGGGGCCGCGCACTTCGCGCCGGACGTCCTTGACGTAACAGCGGATGCGGTCGCCGATGTGATAGCTTTCGCGCGGCAGCTTTTCGTTCCGGCGCAGGATGCCCTCGCCCCGGCCGATATCGACGATGACGTTGCCGTATTCCTCGCGCTTGACGGCACCGTTGATGATCGTGCCCTTGCGGTCGCGGAATTCCTCATACTGGCGGTCGCGTTCGGCTTCGCGCACCTTCTGCAGGATCACCTGCTTGGCCGATTGCGCGGCGATGCGGCCCAGCTCGACCGGGGGAACCTCATCCACCACCTCGTCGCCGATCTTGGGGTCGGGCAGGTAGCTGCGCGCCTGTTTCACCGTCAGCTGGGCGTGGTGGTTTTCCAGCGCCTCATCCTCGACCACGGTGCGGACGCGGGCAAAGGTGGCGCGGCCGGTCTTGCGGTCGATCTTGACGCGGATGTCCAGGTCGGCGCCATAGCGGCTTTTCGCGGCGCGCGCGAGGCTTTCCTCCATCGCCTGGATCACCAGATCCGGGTCGATCATCTTTTCCCGCGCCACAGCCTCGGCGGTCTGCAGAAGCTCCAGCTGGTTGGCTGAGGTAATCGCCATCGGTCTCTCCCCGGCTCAGTGTCTGGTCTGGGGGGCGTCGTCTTCGCCGCCCTCTTCGGTTTCCTCGAGGCTGTCGAACCGTTCCGGGTCGGCCTCTTGCGCCTTGCGCTGGCGCAGCATCTCGGCGATCAGCTCGTCGGTCAGGATCAGCTTGGCATCCGACAGCCAGTCGAAGCTGAGGCCGATCGTCACCTCTGCGCCCTTTTCCTCGATCGTGATCAGGACTTCGTCGCCCTCGGTGCCGGCCAGATGGCCCTTGAACCGGCGGCGGCCGTCGATCATCTCGGTCGTCTCGACGCGCGCCTCCCAGCCGGCCCAGATGTCGAAGTCCTTCAGCCGGGTCAGCGGCCGGTCGATCCCGGGGCTGGAGACTTCCAGGACATAGGCATCCTCGATCGGATCCTCGACATCGAGGATGGCCGACACGGCAGTGGAAATCCGGGCGCAGTCCTCGACCTCGATCCCGCCGTCGGGGCGGTCGGCCATGATCTGCAGCGTCTTGCGCTGGCCGCCCATCAGGCGGATGCGCACCAGTTCAAAGCCCATGGCCTCGATCACCGGGGTGACGATGTCGGCCAGGCGGCGGTCGATGGCGGTCTTGGCAATGAGGTCGGTCATGGGACCCCCAAAACAAAAAACGGGCCGCGCGGCCCGTATGGATTTCCGGTCGCAGCGGGTTTGGACCCCGCAGCCGCTGTTGATCTGCATATAGACCCGACCGGGTCCGAATGCAAGCCGATCAACCCTCGGGGTCGGGGCTGCCCCATTCAGCCAGCTTGCGCTGCAGTTTCTGCCCGTTGGGCCGCAGCAGCGCGGCCTTGCCCATCAGATAGGCCGCATCGGCCCGCGACAGCGGCGTGCCGCGGTCGTGGTGCAGCGCGATGTCGCGCAGGCGGTCGGCGTCATCCTCGGCAAAGGCATCGCGGCCGGTCAGGATGGCCAGCATCCCCTCGACCGCCTGCATGGTGGCGGCCAGCACGGCGTCGGGGGTGGCGCCCTGCCAGTCGCGCAGGGGCTGATCGGCCGGCGGCGCCGGAAAGGGGTTGTCGTCGCGCCCCAGGAAGCGGCGCGCAAAGGCCCGGTTCGAGGCGTCGAAGGCCGCGTGAACCTCGGCCGCGCGCGGGTTGCGGAAGCGGCCCAGGTCCAGCCCCGCGCTGCCCGCCACGAATTTCACCAGCCGCGTGCGCAGGGCGTTGCGCTGGGCATCGCCCTGGCCGCGCGGCAGGCTGGCGTTGATCCGCCGCAGCGTCTCCAGCTGGATCAGGCCCAGCGCCTCGTTCGCGGGCGGGCGCGAAAAGTCCAGCCGATCGGCATCCACCCCCGGCAGCATGCGCTGGACCACGTCGCGGCGGATGTCGCCGCCGGCAAAGCCCGCCCGGTCGAACAGCACGGCGCGGATCGCGTCCTGGCCGAAGGCATCGGCCCATTTCGACAGGAACAGGTCATAGTTGTAATAGGGGTCGTCCGGGCCGATGCGGTCGAACATCGTCTCGGGCGGGTTGGCGTGGCCCGACCGCATGGCCGTGGAATACAGGCTGCGCGCCAGTTCGGACTGTTCGCGCAGGTAGACCAGCACCTGAACCTGATCAAAGCAGGACAGCAGGAAGTCGCGCAGCGCCGCGATGTCGTCGGGATGGCGCAGGCGGCTGTGGAAATGTTCGGCGCTGATCACCACGCTGTGGCAGGTTTCACCCAGGCGGGCGAATTCGGCGCGCAGGCCGTCCAGAAAGCCCTTGAAGTGGCGGGCATGGTCGGCGGGTGTGCGCAGATGGTGGGCGCGCCAGTAGTCGTCGGGCTGGCGCGAGAAATACGCCGCCAGACGCCGGTTGTTCGGCGCCCCCGCGGCCTTGCACAGGCCCACGCCCTGCGCCAGCAGCTGCAGCGTGTTGGCGTGCAGGAAGTCCTGGATCGTCGTCGATCCGGTCTTTTCGGTTCCGATGTGCAGAACGCAGCGCATCCCCTATCCTTCCGCCGCAGGGCGCGCGCAGCATAGCGGCGCCCCCCGGCGGAACAAGCCTGCGCTACAGCACATAGCGGCCCAGGTCGGGGGACCGCGCCAGTTCGCCCAGGTTCGCCTCCACAAAGGCCGTATCGACCGCCACGGCCTGCCCGGCCTGGTCTGGTGCGGTGAAGGACAGGTTTTCGAACACCCGTTCCATGACGGTATAAAGCCGCCGGGCGCCGATATTTTCCACGCGCGCGTTGACCTCGGCCGCGATCCGGGCCAGCGCGGCGATGCCGTCGGCGGTAAAGGTGACGGTCACCCCCTCGGTGGCCATCAGCGCGGCATACTGCCGGGTCAGGGCATTGTCGGTTTCGGTCAGGATGCGGATGAAATCGCCTTCTGTCAGGGGCTTCAGCTCGACCCGGATGGGCAGGCGGCCCTGCAGTTCCGGCAGCAGGTCGGACGGCTTGGCCACATGGAACGCGCCCGAGGCGATGAACAGGATGTGGTCCGTGCGCACCGGGCCGTATTTGGTGGACACGGTCGTGCCCTCGATCAGCGGCAGCAGGTCGCGCTGCACGCCTTCGCGGCTGATGTCGGCGCCGCGGGTTTCTGCGCGGGCGCAGACCTTGTCGATTTCGTCGATGAAGACGATGCCGGATTGCTGCACGGCGTGAAGCGCCGTCTTCGTCACCGTCTCGTCGTCGATCAGCTTGTCGGCTTCTTCGCCGATCAGCAGGTCGTGGCTTTCGGCCACGGTCATCCGCCGGCGCACCCGCCGCCCGCCAAAGGCCTTGCCCAGCATCTCCTGCAGGCCCTGCATCGGGTTGTCCATCCCGGGCATGCCACCCATCAGACCGGGGATCTGCGGCGCGGGTTCGGCCACGTCCAGCTCGATCACGGTCTGGTCCAGTTCGCCCCGCTTCAGCTTCTGCCGGAACAGTTCGCGCGTCTGTTCGCGGGCCTCCTTGCCGGCGATGGCCTCGATCACGCGGTCCTCGGCGGCGCGATGGGCACGGGCGCGGACCTCGTCGCGCATCCGGGCGCGGGTGTCGACGATCGCGGCATCCACCAGGTCGCGGACGATGCTGTCGACATCGCGACCGACATAGCCCACCTCGGTGAACTTGGTCGCCTCGACCTTCAGGAACGGCGCGCGGGCCAGTTTCGCCAGGCGGCGGCTGATCTCGGTCTTGCCGACGCCGGTGGGGCCGATCATCAGGATGTTCTTCGGATAGACCTCATCGCGCAGGTCGTCGGCCAGCCGGCTGCGCCGCCAGCGGTTGCGCAGGGCCACGGCCACCGCGCGCTTGGCCTCGGCCTGGCCGATGATGTAGCGGTCCAGTTCGCCGACGATTTCGCGGGGGGTCAGGTCTGTCATCGGGTCCTCGGGGCGCTGGAGCGGAATTTTCGCAGAAAATTCGTCACGGGCGGATGGTTTCCACGGTCAGGTTGCCGTTGGTGAACACGCAGATGTCGGCGGCGATGGCCATGGCGGTGCGGGCGATGCGTTCGGCATCCCAATCGGTCGCCATCAGCCCGCGGGCGGCGGCCAGGGCAAAGTTCCCGCCCGACCCGATGGCCGCCACATCGTGTTCGGGCTCCAGCACGTCGCCCGCGCCGGTGATCACGAACAGGTCGCGCCCGTCGGTCACGATCAGCATGGCCTCGAGGTTGCGCAGATACTTGTCCATGCGCCAGTCCTTGGCCAGGTCGACGCAGGCCCGCGCCAGCTGGCCGGGCGCGGCCTCAAGCTTCCTCTCCAGCCGGTCCAGCAGGGTAAAGGCATCGGCAGTCGATCCGGCAAAGCCCGCCACCACCGCATGCCCGCCGGGCATCAGCCGGCGCACCTTGCGCGCGGTGCCCTTGATGACGGTGTTGCCCAGGCTGACCTGGCCGTCGCCCGCCACCACCACCTGCCCGCCGCGCCGCACCGCCAGGATGGTGGTGCCGTGCCAGCCGGGAAACCTGTCCTCGGCCATCGCCTGCCCCCCTAGCCGCGCTTGATGCTGGCGGTGACGTAGTTCACCGACAGATCGCGCGAGGACAGCGACCACGACCAGGTCAACGGGTTGAACACCATGCCCTTGCGGTCGACCGGGTCGAGCCCCGCCTTGACCAGCAGGTTCTGCAGCTCGTCCGGGGTGATGAACTTCTTCCAGTCGTGCGTGCCCTTGGGCAGCCAGCGCATCACATGCTCGGCCCCCACGATCGCCATCAGCCAGCTTTTGGCGTTGCGGTTCAGGGTGGAACAGATCATCAGCCCGCCGGGTTCCAGCAGACGTTCGCAGGCCGTCAGATAGGCCAGCGGGTCGGGGACATGTTCGATCACTTCCATGTTCAGCACGACGTCAAAGGCCTCGCCCGCCTCGGCCAGCGCCTCGGCGGTGGTGTGGCGGTAGTCGATCTGCAGCGCCTGCTGTTCGGCGTGAACCCGCGCGACGGGGATGTTGCGCGCCGCGGCATCGGCGCCGACGACCTGGGCCCCCAGCCGCGCCATGGGTTCCGACAGCAGACCCCCGCCGCAGCCGATGTCCAGCAGCCGGATGCCCTGGAACGGCTGGGGCTGGGTCAGGTCGCGACCGAATTCGGCAGCGATCTGGCCGGTGATATAGTCCAGCCGGCAGGGGTTCAGCATGTGAAGCGGCTTGAACTTGCCGTGGGGGTTCCACCATTCGGCGGCCATCGCCTCGAACTTGGCCACTTCCGCGGGATCGACCGTGCCCTGCACCGACATTCCACACTCCTTGCAAACGGCCCGTGGCGGACCTGACGTTCTGCGCTATATAGTGCGGCCATGGATCACAGGTCAGGGCAAAAATGCGCAGCGGAATATCTGTACCCGCCGATCGACCCGTTCGATCAGCGCGTGATCGACATGGGCGATGGCCATCGCATCTATGTCGAACAATGCGGCCACCCCGCCGGCCTGCCCGTGGTGGTGCTGCACGGCGGCCCGGGCGGCGGCTGCAGCCCGGCGATGCGGCGCTATTTCGACCCGCGCGTCTATCGTGTGATCCTGTTCGACCAGCGCGGCTGCGGGCGGTCGCGGCCCCATGCCAGCGTGATGTCGAACACCACCTGGCATCTGGTCTCGGATATCGAGGCGATCCGCCGCGCGCTGAAGATCGACCGCTGGATCGCCTTTGGCGGCAGCTGGGGCGCGACGCTGGCGCTGATCTATGCGCTGGCGAACCCCGACCGGGTGTCGCATCTGGTGCTGCGCGGCGTCTTCCTGATGACCCGGGCCGAGCTGGACTGGTTCTATGGCGGGGGGGCGGGCGCCTTCTTCCCCGACCTCTGGGCGCGGTTCGTCGACCCGATCCCGGAAGGCGAACGCGGCGACCTGATCGGCGCCTATCACCGGCGGCTGTTTTCCGGCAACCTGATGGAGGAGACGCGCTTCAGCCGGACCTGGGCGAACTGGGAAAACGCGCTGGCCTCGGTGCATCATGACGGGCCGATGGGCGAAAGCCCCGCCGACTATGCCCGCGCCTTTGCCCGGCTGGAAAACCACTTCTTCCATCATGGCGGGTTCCTGGAACATGACGGCTGGATCCTGGCCAACCGGTCGCGCATCCACCACATTCCGGCGACCATCGTGCAGGGCCGCTATGACATGATCTGCCCGCCGCTGTCGGCCTGGCGCCTGGCCGAGGGCTGGCATCGCGCCGATCTGCGCATGGTGCCGCTGGCGGGGCACGCGCTGTCGGAACCCGGGATCAGCCAGGCGCTGGTGGCTGCCATGGACGGGTTGCGCGACGGGCCGCGTCTCTAGGCGGGCCGGCCCCACCGCACTGCGGCGTCATTTGACCGCAAGGGGTGCCGCGGTATCTGTGGGGCCCCATCGCGCCGAGGCTGCATGACACCGATTCGCCTGATCCTGGCCGCGGCGCTGATCGCCGGCTGCACCCCGCGCGGAGAGGTGGTGCTGTACCCCCCGGCGGCCGAGGTGGGCGTCACCCGCAGCGTCTTTGTCGGCACGACGCGGGTCTTCGACCCCGCCACGGGCGCCTTCACCGACGACCGGCTGCGCGGGCAGGTGACCTTTGCCCGCTATGACGTGGCAGTGCCGCCGCAGCGCGACCTGGGCGCGATCCGCTTTCCCCGGCCCGGGGTGGCGCCCGACCCGCAGCGCGATTTCGTGACGACGGCCCAGACGCTGTATGACACCCGCACCGGCTTTCGCCGCGACCTGTCGCGCGCCATGGCCGCCCAGCCCGGCCCGGCCGAGGTGACGGTCTTTGTCCATGGCTTCAACAACACCTTTGCCGAGGGCATGTATCGCATCGCCCAGCTGGCCCATGACCTGGAGCTGCCGGGGGTGGCGGTCCACTATTCCTGGCCGTCGGCGGCCAGCCCGCTGGGCTATGTCTATGACCGCGACTCGGCGCTGTTCGCGCGCGACGGGCTGGAGACGCTGCTGGCCGAGCTGACGGCCGCCGGGGCGCAGCGCATCCTGCTGGTCGCCCATTCGATGGGCTCGGCCCTGACGATGGAGGCCCTGCGCCAGACCGCGATCCGTGGCAACCGCCGCGTGCTGGACCGCCTGTCGGGCGTGATCCTGATGTCGCCCGATCTGGATGTCGACGTGTTCCACGAACAGGCCGGCGCGATCGGCCGGCTGCCGCAGCCCTTTGTCATCTTCTCGTCCCGGCGCGACCGGGCGCTGGCGCTGTCGGCCCGGCTGACGGGCCAGCGCGAACGGCTGGGCAACCTGGCCGACCTGTCCGAGGTTGCCGATCTTGACGTGACGGTGCTGGACGTGGGCGCCTTCTCGACCGGGGCGGGGCACTTCCCGCTGGCCAGCTCGCCCGCGCTGATCCGGCTGCTCAGCCGGATTTCGGATGTGACCACGGCTTTTGACGCCGACCAGACGGGGCGGACGGGCCTGCTGCCCGGCGTGGTGCTGAGCGTGCAGGACGCGACGCGGATCATCCTGAGCCCGGTGACAGTGATCGCCGAGGGCGCGAACTAGGGTCAGGACTCATTGTTGATCAAAGCCAGAACAGGACGGTTGCGGCGAGGGTGATAGCGGAGAGGAAGACCTTTGGGCACCTGTCATAGCGGGTGGCGACCCGTCGCCAGTCTTTCAGGCGCCCGAACATGAT